>JAXFXA010000059.1:0-36333 GCA_034091885.1 Corynebacterium sp. | reverse complement strand
CTAGCCTACTGCACGCAATTCTTACAGCACTGGGCTGACATCGGACCGCTAGTAATCTGCAGGAACTGCACAGGAGATTGTCTGGATACTCCAACCCGCAAACAGCGGCGAGGCCCATGTAGAAAAACGAGTACACTACTGCGTATGTCTGTTCGATTTAGTTCTGCCGGCGGTGTTACTACTGCACAAGATTGGTTGACTCTAGCCACACTCGCTCGTGATTGTGGTGATGGCAATGTTTACCTGTCGGCGATGTCGACGATTGAATTGCGCAACGTAAGTGATGTCGCCGAGGTACACCAAAAACTAGAGGCCACACGATTGAGGACCAATAAGTGCCAGGTGTTGGCACACCCATTGTCTCTTCCTGCTCGTACTTTCGCCGCCAATCTTGGGGTACAGCTTCCAGCTGAGATTTCAGCGAGCCATGTCATCAACGTTGTGGACATTGCTCACGCTCGCCCCAGCCACAATGCTACGGTGGAAGTCGTGCTCCTTGATGCGGGTGAACAAGCATCTGAGGTGCGAATCCATGTGCAGAGCAACGAAATTACTACATCGCTTAGCGATGCCCCCGCGTACATCGCTAACCTTTTGCTTTCAGATTTAGAACAGCGCAGCGTCTCAAACCCACAACAACAGGACCAAGCAGGACATGAGGTTGCCTCTGGTACCCTCAACTACAAAGACGCACCTATTGGCTGGCTTACTGAGCATGTGCCGGACGGCAGAGTGGAACTCGGCGCAGGACTCCACAATGGTGTGCTGCCAGCAGAACACGCCGAACTATTGGGTCGAATTGATGTCCCCATCACTGTAACTCCATGGGGCGGATTGGTAATTCATGATCTTGCGGAAGGTGATGCCGATGTCGTTTTGCGCGTTCTGGCTCCTCGGGGCTTCATTTTCGATGTGCACTCACCGTTACTTCGGCACTGAAGCATGGCGACTGAAGCATGGCGGAAACTAAATCAATACAAGCTTAACGCAACTCCCGAGGAGCATTGTTGAGGCTACGCACACCCGACGAAGTCACCACAACGATGTCTTCCAGCCGCATTCCCCAATGCCCTTCTTTGTATAGTCCCGGTTCAATGGAAAAGCTCATGCCTTCCACAATCGGGGTGTCATTGCCAGCAGCAATCGATGGCAATTCGTGCATTCCTAAACCGATACCATGCCCTAAACGATGGCTAAACAATTCTCCTAATCCTGCATCAGACAAAATATCGCGTGCACAGGCATCGATCTGTGCTGCGGTTTTTTCAGGACCAGCAAATTCACAGGCTGTTTGCTGGGCAGCATAAAGCACCTCGTATGCGGCACGGAAATCTTCCGGTGCGTTTTCCAACGCTCCTCCAACAACATATGTTCGCGTCGAATCGGAGTGATAACCGGAGTCCACTGTGCCACCAATGTCGATGACACAAGGATCGCCCACCTCTAAAACGCGGTCTGAGAAACTATGGTGAGGATTTGCACCGTTGGGGCCACTACCAACAATGATGAAATCAACGCGTATGTGTTTTTCAAGAATCATTTCTTGCAAGTCGGCCGCTACCTCGCGTTCCGTCCTACCCGGACGCAGCAGTTGGGGTACACGCTGGTGGACGCTGTCGATGGCAGCGGCTGCACGCTCTAATTCGGCGATTTCAGCTTGGTCTTTCACCATAAATTGCTCTGCTAATTCATCATTGGCTAGAACCCATTGCGCATCGACAACCGACTGTAACCGCAAAAGATGATCGGCCGTAAGCGCTGCAGTGACTCCCACACGCATGTGATTGTGGCTAGAGGTCGTCGTCTCGCGCGAAGCTAAGCTTGTCGATGCCTTCCGCTGCCTAACCCCTGCCGTAATGGTGTCAGCGACCATGCCGTATACATCATCTCCGTCTTTCCAACCCTGAATAGCAACGTGCATGGCGCTCAGCGGTGAAGACTGCAAGTCTGCAATGTCAGTAAAAGGGGCGAACACGGTTGGTTGACCGGAAGCAGGAATGACTAATGCGCTGAGGCGCTCATGGGAAGACAGCTCCGACCCAGTGTAATAAAAGAAATCCTCCCCCGTCGCGACAATAATCGCTGTTAAACCGTGCTGCGTAAGGATCGTTTGCGCGGCAACAATTCGATCAGAATAGACTGCTGGAGAAAACACTGAGAAGTCGGACATGGTATTCATCTTATGCACACTCCCTCACCGAAGCTGCATTGCCTTTCGTCTAATAAGCACCATGGACTGGGCACACTACTGTGGTTACTCTAGAGAAAGCGAGCAAAACGGCATTGTCCTTAGGAAAAGAACCTTCACAGGTTGACGAGCTGGGCCAGCTCCTTCGCAGCATCTGCGTCAAAATCACTAGTGGTAGTCGCTATTGCTCCGGTGTGCTTATCCCCGAGCCTGACAATTGGCTACATCCGCACTATGAATCCACTCGGCTAATACTAACCTGCGCTCATTTTTTCACAGAGGCTCTCCGAAGCTCACATGCTCATGATCCACTAGCTCAACAGGGACCGTTTTTTGCACGGGGACGCGGGTTTTCCCGCCGCATCAGTGCTGTGCGGGTAATCAAAGGAACAGACCTAGCTGTCGCCCATATCCACGAGCCCGCTCCTATTCGGCGCTTACTTCCTCTGAGCACTACGCGTATTGCTCTGCCGACGGACACTATCACCGCAGGGTTTGGTGGGGACTTGTTTGCCCCGCAGCCCAAACACGGAAAAATACTAGCATTGCCACCCTACGGTATATCGCGAGATTTACGCACACGAGTAAAACCAGCGATACTCATCTACAATTCGGTTCCAGCCATCAAAGGGGATTCAGGAGCGCCTGTGATCATCCGCAGGCAAAGCACGAACCAAGATACCGATCAGTGGGAAATCACAGCGACACAATCCCTCATTGTTGATCCTCTTGGTATCAACCTAAAGCTAGCAACCGCTGCAGCGCTTGCACCCCATACTTCAGCGATTAGACAAGCCGGCCACTTCTTATTGAAAGACCAAGCGCGAGAAGAATAAGCGGCAAACCTTTATGCGCCGATCGCAACAACCCCGCGAGTAATAGCGTCGATGGCGCGCCGGGAATTAGACACAATTTCATCGCTATACCCTGACTTCGCAATTTGTTGCAAGAGGTCAATGACCTGTCGGCACCAGCGGACAAAATCACCCGGAGTTAACTCCGCACCAGATTCGGCAGCGGCCTTGAGACAATATCCTAACGGTGCCCCTGCAGTCCACTGGTGCATCGCCAGCGCAAATCCCGGTTCCGGTAGACGCGTTAGTGGCAGACTATAACGGCGTTCGTCTGCATTCAGCTCAGTATGAATTCTAAAAGTGGCATTCATTGCCTCAGCCATGGGCTCGGTAGCAGCTTCGGCAGAGCCGCCGGTTTCTTTGCGGTTTTCAAAGGTGCACATACTGACTACTCCCGCTAGCTCTGCCGGATCCAGATCATCCCAAATTCCGCGACGCAGACATTGCGCGATCAACAAATCAGATTCATTGTGAATTACCGCAAGCTTTTCACCTTCAGCAGAGATAATTGGACGGCGATCTTCGCCAAGACCTTCAAAGTCGACGTAATTCATCTCAGCCAACAGGTCAACGATTCGCTCGAATGAACGGCCCAAGGTGTCCGACTTAGTTGACACCTTCTTCTTGGCCTTGTTCAAGTCGTTCATACGGCGAGCTAGCTTTTGTGCTACTACCGCCAGTTGCTCGCGGTCCGTCGCTGGCCAGGCGTGGACGGGGTGGAAACGCATGGCATCGCGAAGCTGCTCGACTTTTGGATTGGTGCGCTGACGCGCCTTATTCTTCATCCGGCGAGGACGGTCATAGTCAGTGCGGCGGAAGTGATCGATGATGTATTTGGTATGACGCCGAGGCGCCTTCATCACCTGCTTAGGCACACGCATATGTCCTACTTCGATGGGCGGATTGAGGATGCCGGTGGCATCGATACGGCCTGACCACCCAGTTTCAGTAGTGATCCACGGACGGGGATCACTACGTTGATGTGCAGGGATAATAACTGCAGCAAGAATTGGAGCTTTCTTACCAGGAAGCGCAATGACATCACCAAGCTGCAGGCGACCTAATATCGCGGTTACTTCTGCTGACCGTTCTGACTCCTTGGCCGACTTGGTGGCTTTTTCTTCTTTTCCGAGCTCGCGGCGAAGATCAATATACTCCAGTAGCAGCTCAGCAGCGTCTTGGTCATCTTCTGCCGGCGGAGCCAACATGGCTATTTGCTCATCTAACTGCTCGCGTAGTTGCCGCACGCGGTGCTCCGCGCGTTCAACTTCGCGGGTCTCCTCCACGACGGACCCGTCTGACTGAAACTGTGCGAAAGACTTCTCCAAAAGACGCAGTGATTCTTCGAACCCCATCATCCCCAAAAGGTTGATGGCCATGTTGTACCCTGGAGTAAAAGTTGAAATCAAAGGATACGTGCGGGTCGAAGCTAAGCTAGCAACGTAGTGCGGGTCTAGAGCCGGAGCCCACTGAACAACCGCATTGCCGATGATATCTATTCCGCGCCGACCAGCGCGTCCAGTCAACTGAGTGTATTGTCCTGGAGTGAGTTCGACATGGGAATCTCCGTTGAACTTGATCAACTTCTCTAACACGACGGTGCGCGCTGGCATATTGATACCCAGAGCTAAGGTTTCGGTAGCAAAAACCGCCCGAACAAGTCCTTTGACAAATAATTCTTCCACGATGTGGCGAAATGCTGGAAGCATGCCCGCATGGTGAGCAGCAAATCCACGGGAAAGCGCTTCCCGCCACTGGCGGAAGTTAAGCACCTGCAGATCTTCTTCAGGAATACCTTCGACCCCGGCGTCGACAATTTCTTTAATCTGCGTGGCCTCTTCGGGCGAAGTTAACACCATTCGTGAACGCAAACACTGGAATAAAGCCCCATCGCATCCAGCACGCGAGAAAATAAAGGTAATGGCAGGGAGCATGTTTTGTCCCTCTAACACTTTCAATACCTCCGGGCGCCCCAGCGGCTGATACCTATCTTGTTTGCGGGGAGCGCCCGAGCGCGAACCACGTGGGGTAAATCCAGATTCCCTGCTCCGAGAACGGAAGCTGCCGCCGGAACGATATTCGTGCCGCTTGCTCTCTACACCAGTATCCTCTGCGCCGTTTTCCATCTTATTAATCTTGCGCACTAAGTCAGGATTGACCTGTGATTCTTCCCCCGGTGCGAAAAGAGGCAGCAGCCGACGTCCGAGCATCATCCATTGATCCAGCGGTACTGGGCGGTGGTCAGACACGACAACTTCGGTATCACCGCGTACGGTACGCAGCCATTCACCAAATTCCTCTGAATTTGACACGGTAGCGGAAAGCCCAATGATTGACACTGAATCATGCAGATTCAAGATCACTTCTTCCCAGACCGCACCGCGATCAGCGTCTGCAAGAAAGTGGATTTCATCCATAACGACGTGAGTAAGACGATCTAGGGCTCCAGATTCGGCATAGATCATGTTGCGGAGTACTTCAGTAGTCATAACGACTACTTCTGCCTGCGAGTTTATGGAGACGTCTCCGGTGAGCAAACCCACCGCATCTTCACCGTGTTGTTCTACTAAGTCGTGATATTTCTGATTGCTTAGAGCTTTAATCGGCGTTGTGTAAAAACACTTGGTGCCTCGTGAGAGCGCAAGTGCTACGGCGAATTCACCAACAATGGTTTTACCCGCACCAGTAGGGGCGCACACTAGGACGCCACGCCCTTGTTCAACAGCTTTGCACCCTTCGATCTGAAATGGATCAAGAGGATGCGGCAATTGATCTTGAAACTGTTGAAGGTAGGGATAGTTCATAAACTCCCACCCTACCTGTTTTGGTCTAAGCCATCGACGCTATAGAACGTCGTCGAAATAACTAACCGTTTGGTTCTTGGGCTGATTGAAGTTCTCCGTCTCCGAAGGCGAATTAGAAAGGTTCGGAGAAGAAGTAGATTTTGTTAAAGGCGTTGCAGTTGAAACAGGTGTGGGGGCCCAATTCCGGTAGCTGAAGAGATGCCAGAAGAAGCTTCTTCATCCTCAACGTCCAACCAGTCAGGGCGCGTACGGTTACGGCGCTTATCATTAATCCTGCAAAATTGAAATGCTAATTCGACCAAAATGGTCACGGCCAAGGACAAAACAATCATCGAATACGGTTCTTGTCCCGGGGTCATGAAAGCAGCAAAGATTAAGATACCGACCCAAATAATGCGCCGTTTATTCCTAATCGCCCTGTACTCTAAAACACCCACGATATTGAGCATGATAATGAGCAGCGGAATTTCGAAGCTCACGCCAAAAATTACTAAGAGGGTAAGAAGAAAGCCGAAGTATTCTTGACCGGATAGCGCTGTGACTTGGAATTCGTCACCGACACTGACCAAGAAGGAAAGGCCTTGCGCAATAATGAGATAGGCCAGGACAGCGCCCGAGACAAATAAAATGACGGCGAGCGTAACAAAAGTAAAAGTTCCGCGTTTCTCATGCCGGTGCAATCCCGGGGTAATAAACGCCCAGATTTGGTATAGCCATACCGGCGAAGAAATAACGCTGCCTGCCAAAGCTCCGACTTTGAGGCGGAGTACGAACATCTCAAATGGGCGGGTAGCCAGAAGGCGGCAAGCACCGTCTGGCGAGAAAACAGCCCGCTGCTCAGCAGGTAATTCACAATAGGGCCTGCGCAGGATCTCCCCCAATGGCATAATGCCAAACGGAGCTGACTGGTACCAGATAAATCCGATAACTGTGCCCGCACATAGCGCGAGCAGGCTAATAATTATGCGAAAACGCAGTTCTTGGAGATGCTCGACTAGCGTCATCTCCCCTGTTGGGTTGGCTTTGCGTGCTCGACGTTTGTTTTTAGCGGCCTTGAGGTGCTCAAGAAGGCTACTGCTGTTGCGTGCCATTTGGGTAATTATCGTGAGAGTACTGCTGTTGTGGGGTTGGTTGCTGATATTGGCCCGCGTTGGGCTGCTGTGGAGTCGGCTGCTGATACTGAGTTACTCCAGGTTGTGCCTGTGGCGACTCCCAAAACTGGGCATCGGCACGAGGTTGCATAAGCTCAGGCTGTTGAGCTTTGGTGGCGTGGGATTCTTTGTTCATCTCATCGACCTCAGATTTGAAGATGCGCGCGGAGCGACCCAAGGAACGCGCGAGCTCAGGTAATTTGCGAGCGCCGAAAAGCAGCAGAATTGCTACCAAGATAAGAAGGATCTCGAGTGGGCCAAGATTAGGCATAAAATGAACTCCGAAATTAGTGTTAGCTAAGTGATTTCTTGTTGAGTATAACGGCACTTTAACTCATTGGCGGATGCGACAATGGCTTCGGCCAAATTCGTGGGTGCGACCACAGCTATTCGATCTGCATTACTCAAGGCAAACCGAGTAAACCATGACTGAGAACCAATCGGAACAGAAGCTCGTACCCAGGGACCGTCAGAGAAGTCTCCAATTTCTATGTTGTAGTAGCGCGATAGCCATAGTGAATCGGAGTGGATTAATATTGTGGCGCGTTCAGCTGCTTGCAAACCAAAGGGATCTGTGGGGTCAAGTGCAGGTACTAGTGAAGCTTTCGCTGCACTTGCAGACAGTATCTCAAGCTCGCTAATCCGATCGACCCGAAATGTCCGTGGCCCCTTTGCAGCATCATCCCACGCTTGGAGATAGAGTTCGGTATCGACCAAATGCAGATGCGCCGGGTGGACGATCCGTCGTTTGGACTCGTTCGAAGTCGACGACCAATAAGTGAATGCCACCTGCCTGGCATCGTTAAGCGCTTGCGCTAAGCCGGCCTGTACCGCAGTTTCTTCTGGAGCTGTGTTGGCAAGGGAATCAAAGATAGCCGCGGTTTCCGCATCCATAATGCCTCGGATCTTGGCTGCAGCCGATCTGACAGCCTCGCCGTCGATAATCCCAGGAAGACCTTCAAAAGATTCCAAGGTCAGCAATAATGTGCACGCCTCGGTGGGCGTTAGCTTCATTGCTTTATTGATTCCCTGGTCCATAGCAATTGTTACACCATGAGGGTTCCACGATAGTTCGAAAGAATCCCCAGGCAAATTGGACACTCCAGCGTCAAAAAGAGTGCGAAGCACAGCCGTGAGCTCACCATAGGAAATGCCAAGGTCAGCGGCGGCTTCCATCAACGTTGTATCCGGATGGCTCCGGAAATAAGGAACAATATTCGCCAGCTGGGTAAAACGCTTCATTCGCGGAAAAGAAGTCCCTTTTTCGCTTGTCGATGCCCCACCAGCAGTGTCGTGCGCCGGCTTCCAAGGTGCCAATGTCCCTGATAGTTGGGGAAACGAAGGATCGAGAATGAGGTCGACCAACGCAATGACGGACTCTCTAACCCACGCGGGTTCGAGTATCTCTGCGGTATCGCCATAGGCCGCAGCAGTTCGAATCAACCAATCAGTGGGGACATCGGCAAGCTCGTAGGTGTCATCCCCTAAAGGTTTGCCATGCGCAGCTAGCTCCAACGCCTTATTCTTTGCAATCTTTACTTGCGCAGTCACACTTGAGCGAAGGAGGGTTCCTTCCACTATCTCCTGCAACGACTGCGTACCGCGCTGATGCGAATACGCCGAGCGAGCCCGCTTGATGTCGGAGACATTCAAGACACGAAAAGCTCGCGGGGCATCACGGTCAATGTCATATCCCACAAGATAAACGCGGTTATTCAAAGGAACCAGTCCCCAAGGATCCATGACCCGCCGCTGAGGTGACTGTGAGGGATTGACAGAATACGCAAACGTAATACGCAGCTTGTTGCGGATAGTTGCTACCAAATGACGAATAACAACAGGGTCAACCACAGAAAGATCTGACACCGCAGAGTGGATAGGCGAATTTGTCCCAATACGAGAAGCACCAGCGGCAGCCAATTTGGTCCACGCGGTTTGGGAAAACTCATAAAGGCCACCGGAGTGCTCAAGACCTGTGGCAATGGCTAACACCACAGCTTCTTCAGGCGTAAAAGCTACTTCGGGCAAATAGACGGCATCTTTGTCCAAGTAGAGCTCTTTAAAACCGTCATCATTTATCCGCTCTCGGATTGGCACGCCACTGCGCCGCAAAAAATCAACGTCTCGCTTAATTGCCTTTTCAAAAGCTTCATCGGACTTATCTTGATATCCATCCACATAGGTCCGAATCCAATTCAGCGTGCGCGCCGGATTAGTGCGCCTGTTCGCCGAATCGTGCAATGCACCGTACAAATTGAAATGCCGAAAGATCTTTAAATACTCTTTAGACGCAGAATTATTAGCAGGGCGATACTTCGATCCAGCGCTCATTAGCTAGGCTTTCTTAAAAAGTGACGGGGAACTACTGGTGGTGAGCTTCCATGTAGTCCAATAACTCTTGGAGACGCTCATCGTGCGCATCAAAAGGATCGTCAAAATCTACCGACTTAGGCTCTGGTCGATTGATCTTAAAACGCATCCAGTCAACAGTTGTTTCTGCACCGAGACGTTTGGATTGTGCTAGAAATTCACCGCGCAGTTTAGCTCGCGTCGTTTGTGGAGGCGTATTCTTTGCCACCGTGACGTCTGCCGGATCTTCAATCCACTGCGCGATTAGTCCGCGTTGGAGCAGTACATCATACAGTCCGCGGCCAGGGCGAATATCGTGGTACGTCAAATCTACCTGTGCCAGTTTGGGATGGCTCCAGTCACAGTTCAAGCGTTCTTTGAACTTCTCCAAAAGCTGCAGTTTGATCACCCAATCAATGTCATTGGAAATCAATGACAAGTTCTTGGATTTAATTGCGTGGAGAGTTCGCTGCCACAGTTGGACCACACGCTCTAATTCAGCCGTTGGAGTTCCCACGTCTTCGCGGTGCTTCAACCAATCCGCTGCACGCGCACACAATTGTTCTTGGATTTCCAATGCGGTAACAGTGGTGCCATTCGCCAACGCAATTTCCGTGCTACCTGTAATATCTTCTGAAATTCCGCGGATGAATGCGATAGGATCTGCAATTTCAAGTTCTGGCAATGGGAACTTAGCTTCAATCATTTCCAAGACTAATTGCGTGGAACCGATCTTCAGTGCAAAAGTTGGCTCCGCCATATTTGAGTCACCAACGATGACATGCATTCGGCGAAAACGCTTCGAATCTCCGTGTGGTTCATCGCGGGTGTTAATGATGGGGCGTGATCGCGTTGTAGCAGAAGACACGCCCTCCCATACCTTGTCAGCCCGTTGCGACAAAACAAAGCGCGCAGGCTCATCACCGTTGGCGGGTTTTACCATTCCCGCCCCACACATTAATTGACGAGTAATCATAAATGGCATGAGAGCGCGGGAGATATCCTTGAGCACAACATGACGTGAAATGAGGTAGTTTTCGTGGCAACCGTAGGTATTTCCTTGGCTGTCCACGTTGTTCTTAAACAGAAAAAGCGCCTGAGCTTGGCGGGTTTCGCGAAGAGCTTCTTCTGCACGGATCGCAAGTTCATTGATAATTGCGTCGCCCGCCCGCTCATAGGCGAGCAGCTGCGATAAGCTGTCACACTCAGCGGTGGCAATCTCGGGGTGGGTACCGACGTCTAGATAAAGTCGAGACCCATTAGGAGTGAATACGTTTGAGGAATTATATTCCTGGATCACTGGGCGAAATAATTCGCGCGCAGCCTCATCCGGAGTTATTTGTCGGCGCTCTGGGAAGGCTTGAGCTGACAAACCGTATTCCGTCTCAACTCCCATGATGCGACGTGCATACACTGGAGACGGAGGCTTCCTCACGATATTCACTTTTTACTGACCACCTTTTTGTACGTATGCCTTAACGAATTCTTCAGCATTCGTTTCCAAAAGGCCGTCAATTTCATCTAGCAAGTCGTCTGTTCCAGTGGTGGAAATGTTTACCTGACCAGCCTCGAAGGCATCTTCATTGTCACCGTCGCCGTTGCCGCTTCCACCATAAATTTGCGAAGTTCCACCAGACATTTGTACTCCTTTACTACGATGTATTTTATAGGTTAATTCTACTCCCCTTCTATTTTTGTAAATAGGCGGGGAGACTAGTTATCTCCGATGGGATGTCACTCCGGCATCGCTAAGCTTAAGCAAAAGATCGCTGACATCTTTGGCATCGGCAAGCACATCGCAGTGAGCGGCGAGCTCGTCGATGTCGAAGTGCACCAACTCGGAATCCGACTTTGCCGCAGCGCCGTCGGCACTGGTGTTGAGCGACACAGTCTGCCAGTTCACAGCCACGACGTTTTCTCCGAATTTGTCAGTGACCAATCCGCGCGCTTGTGCCCGTGAGTTAACCGGAGGGGTTGTCGCTGCTTTGGAAATCTCCTCGGCGCTTACTAAAGTGCGCATCTGACCCTTCCGCACCAGAGCATGGTACAAGGACTTGTCCGGATCAATATCGGAATACTGCAAGTCAATAAGAGCAAGCTTTGAATCATGCCATGAAATGCCACGGTCGACAAAACCCTTGATGAGCTTGTATTTTGCTACCCAGTCCAATAGGTGCGCGGCAGAAAGCGGATCAGTGGACAATAACGCAATGACCTCATCCCACGCGGCAAGAACTTTGTCATCCGTGGCGGTTTTGGCCATCACTCGTTGTCGGTATTCAGCAAGGATCTCCAAGGCCGTTAGCTTGCGACCGTCTTTGAGCTCCACACTAGCCGTCAGCGATGGATCGTGGCTGAATGTTTTAAGCGCTGCCACGGGATGATCAAGACTGAGGTCAGTGAAATCTACGCCTTCTTCAATTGCATCGAGGACTAGCGACGTCATACCTAACTTGAGCAGGTTCGATGTATGCGACATATTGGCATCACCGACAATAACGTGGAGTCTTCCCCACGTATCCGGATCTGCGTGTGGTTCATCGCGAGTATTGATAATCCCGCGATTCAGCGTGGTTTCCAGGGAAATTCTCTGGTCAATATAGTCGGCACGTTGTGAAATCTGGAATCCAACGCCTTTTCCTCCCGGTCCGATTCCTACACGCCCTGCTCCAATGACAACGATTCGAGCCACAAAATATGGAATTAGGTTTTCCGCGAGGACATCGAACTCGGTGGACCGACTGTATTGGTAATTTTCGTGGGAACCGTAGGAAGCTCCCTTACCGTCCACATTATTCTTGTAGAGCTTCAACGGTGGGCAAGGCTCGTGACCAGCGAGGACAGAAGCACCTTCTGCAGTAAAGGACTGGGTTGCATGGGAAGCTTGATTGAGCACAACATCACCCGCAGCGTCATAAACCATTGCTGTCCAGGCATCGGGGCACTCTGGTGAGGAATACTCTGGGTGTGCGTGATCAACATAAAAACGCGCGCCAGCTGAAGTAATGACATTGGCTATGCCCAAGGCATTCGGGTCAACCACGGGCACGGTTGCGTAGCGCTTCAAGTCATACCCGCGGAGGTCTCGCAGAGGATGTTCTTCCGTGAAATCCCAGCGTGAGCGAGCCTTGGTGTACATTGCTGCATACGCAACGACCGCATGGGTCGAGGTGATGATGGGTGAAAGCTCGGGGTGAGAGGGGGTCGAGATTCCGTATTCTGTCTCCGTGCCAATTACACGTGCCATGTTGGGCGCCTCATTCCGATGTAGTCGACCGAGTCTAATTTGCTGCCAATCGCGGTCATGCCGCGACCAGTGCCTGAGATAATCTTGGCCCATTCTTCTGGATTGGAAGTGGTGGGAAGGTTTTCATTTTCCTCTTGTTCGGCCTGGATCGCTGCAGATAGGTGGGATGCATTAATACCTATCGTGCTTGCCGATGCCCCCGTGTCTCCTTCGCGCAGCGCATCCTTAATGGCTAGCTTCTTTGCACGAGACATGATGTTGGCAATCATTGCACCGGAAACGAAGTCGCGGTAATGGAGTACCTCGGAGTCGCCCCCTGCGAAATTGAGACGAACAAAAGGACGATCAGCATAAAGCTCTGCAACTGCCCCATCAATAAGCTCCTCCCTAGAACCTTCGTGGGGAACAGCATCCTTAAAGTGCGAGGTGAAAATATCTTTTGCACCTTGTTTGTTAGGTCGGCTGACTCGAACCTTAATGTCTAAGCGTCCAGGACGCATGATGGCAGGGTCGATGAGCTCATCACGGTTGGTGGCACCGATGATAATTACGTTGTCTAGCTGTTCCACACCATCGAGTTCCGTAAGCAATTGTGGGACAACTGTAGTTTCCATGTCTGAAGATACGCCCGTGCCACGAGTCCGGAAAATGGATTCCATTTCATCAAAGAACACGATGACAGGACGGTTTGGTGCTGCTGCCGCTAATTCACGAGCCCGTTCAAAGATTAAACGTATATGGCGCTCCGTTTCACCCACGTACTTGTTAAGGAGCTCAGGTCCTTTGACATTGATGAAGTAGGACTCACCCTTATCCCCCATTTGCTTGGCTAGGGAATTAGCAACCGCTTTTGCGATGAGTGTCTTTCCGCAACCTGGAGGCCCATAGAGCAAGACACCTTTTGGCGGGTGCAAGTCGAAGTCACGGTAGAGATTAGGGTGCAGGAACGGAAGTTCAACGGAGTCTCGAATCTGGGTGATCTGCTCATCTAAGCCTCCGATGTCCGCAAACGAAACATCCGGAATTTCTTCCAGCTGCAGGTTAGCAACCTCGGTTTTAACGATCTTTTCTAGGATAACGCCCGCTTTGGCATCGATAAGTACGGTATCACCAGCCTTAAGATCATCGCGAACATGCTCAGCGATGAGCGCTACCGACTCATCATGACTTGAGCTGGCGATGATAGCACGGTCATCATCGAGACGTTCCGAAATGGTCACCAAGGCACCCTCGCGGGCAATGTCGGTGCCTTCCACCAAGACAAAACCGTCGCCTAAGCGGACGCGCTGGCCGATGCGGAGGTCCTTTGCTGCGTCACGTGGTGCAACCTTGACGCGCATTAGTCGACCGTTGGTGAAAACCTCTGCGTCACGGTTGCCATCACTCGACGTCGAGGAATAACCCATAAATACTCCATAGGTGGAGGCAGGCTGGGCCATTTCTTTAACATCGTCGAGAAGATGCTCCAGTTTCTCACGGGCATCATAGAGCAATCGCGCCAGCGTGGTATTGCGAACCTCTAGCTTGTGCATCTCCATGCGCAGCTTGTGGAGCTCGTTCGAGGCTAAGCGTTCTTTTTCGGAATCAACCATGTATTCAACATTACGCTTTTGGCGAGCGCCCTGTGCCGAGCTTTGAGTGTGAAAAAAAGTTTTATTTTCCTTGCCCGGCACTCCCCTACACCCTGTTGCTGGTGGAGAGCTTAACGACGCGCTTTACGCTGTGGCCGTGGAGGAGTTACACCATCAGCCAAACGTCGCGTCCAAATCAAAAAGGCGGTGTGAGCGTTCATGCGGTGTTCTGGACGCGTAGCCAAACCTTCAACCTTCCACTCGCGAACCAGCGACTCCCACGCACGAGGCTCAGTGAAACACTTTAACTCGCGGATACCCTCCATCACCTTCATTAACTGAGGCACAGTAGCGACATATGTCATAAAGACTCCACCTGGAATCAAGATGTCGCGGACAGTCTCTAGGTATTCCCAGGGCTCAAGCATATCCAGAATGACCCTGTCGACGGGACCACCGAGATCATCAACCGTTACCTCTCCTAAGTCGCCAAGGCGCGGTGACCACCACTCCGGCGTGGAGCCAAAATACTCTTTGACGTTGTTTACGGCGTACTCGAGGTGGTCCTCGCGAATTTCATACGAGAAAACGTGACCTTCGGGCCCGACGGCACGCAGAAGCGACATTGAAAGCGCACCTGAACCCGCGCCAGCCTCAAAGACTCGCGCTCCCATAAAAATGTCGCCTTCAACGAGGATCTGCGCAGAATCCTTCGGATAGATCACTGCGGCTCCACGAGGCATAGACAAAACGTGGTCTACCATGAGGTGGCGGAACAGGAGAAAATCGCTTCCCAATGACGACCGCGCGACTGAACCCTCATCCTTACCAACGATATCCGCGTGCGTAATAATCCCGCGGTGGGAATGGAACTCCCCACCTTCTTCCAGAACAAGCGTGTAGTGACGACGCTTCGCATCAGTAAGCTGTACACGGTCACCGTATTGGAACGGACCTGAATAGGCCATCTAAAAAACTCCTCACAATGTTCGCCACTTAAGGCTTGAGATTACTTCTGCGTGAGCAAAACTAACTAGTTCACTAAGTATGCCTGAAGCGCAGCGCGTAACCATAGTTCATCCTGCACCCCGATGAGTTCCCGGGCCGAATGCATGGAGAGCATAGGTACACCCACATCCACGGTGTCAATGCCTAGTCTGGTCGCGGTAATGGGGCCAATCGTGCTTCCACAAGGCACCGCGTTGTGGCCCACGAATTGCTGAACAGGAACCCCGGCGCTCTCGCACGCACCCTCCTACCGCGCAACAGTGTGCGCATCTGAGGCATAGCGTTGATTAGCGTTAACTTTGGTTACGGGGCCCTGTCCGATTATGGGGAGATGACCGGCATCGTGCTTAGCAACGTAGTTTGGGTGCACACTGTGGGCAGCGTCTGCTGAGACACACATAGAACGAGCAAACATCTGCCGGCGTTCCTCCTCGCTGGCGCCAAAGGCCGAAGCCGTACGGACCAATACATCTTCTAAGAAAGGACCTGCCGCGCCAAAACGCGAAGATGATCCTACTTCTTCGTGGTCAAAAGCTGCAATAACGAGAACATCGCTACCTTGGTAATTTTCTGCTGCTTGCACAAGCGCTTCAACCGAAGCCCATACGGAGGAAAGATTGTCCATACGTCCTGCCGCGAGGAGAGAGTTATTGGCTCCAAACACTTCTCCACGCTGCGCGTCGGCGGTAATGAGGTTAAAAGCAGCAATATCTGCGGCATCTGCTCCGAGTGAGGCTGCAAAGATTTCCTGAATGTTGATTTGCTCGGTGAGAAGCCCCACCACCGGCTGGGTATGAAGTTGCCGGTCGGGTTCGAACTTATTCTCGCGTGTTAGATGAATAGCGAGATTAGGAATACGTGCAATCGGAGGAGTTTTCAAGAGCTCATGGCTACCGTCTTTTAAAACGATTTGACCTGCCAATATGAGTTCACGGTCGAACCAGCTGTGTAGCACAGGGCCGCCATATACTTCTACCGCAAGTTGTGCCCACCCGGCAGAACCAAACTGGGCGTGCGGCTTGACCATGAAGCCGGGAGAGTCCGTGTGCGATCCGATGATGCGGAAACCAGATTCGCTATTCTTTCCAAACCCTTGAGGTATGCACAAGGCAATAATGGCTCCACTACGCTGGACAAAAAATTTGCCTGGCGATGTCGGCCACGGTTCTGATTCGGTAATCCGGACAAAGCCTTGAGCCTCACAACGCAATCCAACTTGATCCGCTGCGTGATAAGACGATGGAGAAGCGGCAATAAAATCGATGAAATCATCGACTAAATCCGAGTCAGGTCTGTTCTTCATAGTTGCGGTGAGAGATTTGTTCTTATCAGACATATTCCCTACTTTGCCATGAAACGATGAGAAGACAACATGGGTCTGCGATCGGCTGATTCGCGTCACTACCGAGCTAAGCTGGAATGCTATGACGAATTCTTCCAATGAACCAACGGGCTTGGAAACCGCACACAGCGTCCCGCCTCGGCGAAAGGGGGCAGCACGCCCTATCGCTCTATCCCCCTCACGTGCATCTGATTATCAGCAATGCCCATTGCTATACCGTTTCCGCGCCATCGATAAGCTCCCCGAACCAAAGACTATTGAGCAAGTCAAAGGAACATTAGTTCATGCTGTCTTGGAAGAGCTGCACACCACCAAGCGTGAAAACCGGACCTATCCCGCTGCCGTTAAGATGATTAAGCCCGCGTGGGACAAGATGAGAAACAAAGATCCGGAACTTAACCAACTGGTATCTGAAGCTGAGCTCCACGCATTTTTAGTGGAGGCGCGAGCCTTGGTCAAAGGCTATTTTGAAATGGAAAACCCACAAGGATTTGATTCCCATGCAGTAGAAATGTACGTGGATACTGTTTTGCCTAACGATGTTCCCGTTCGCGGTTTCATCGACCGCGTCGACGTAGCCCCCACAGGAGAAGTTCGTGTGGTGGATTATAAAACCGGGAAGAAACCGCGTCCCCAATGGTCACAATCGGCGGAATTTCAAATGCACTTTTACGCATTGGTGTACTGGCGCCTTTACGGAGTAATCCCCCACCAATTGCGGTTGATGTATCTCAAAGTCTTTGATTCTTTGTTCCTCGCGCCCTCACGGGAAGAGCTGGAGTACTTTGAGCGGGATCTCGGTGAATTATGGACAAAAATCGAAGGTGACGGCAAAGCAGGCACCTTCCGCCCGAAAACGTCCAAGCTCTGTGGGTGGTGTTCCTTCCAAGACTTGTGCCCAGAATTTGGTGGAACACCACCGGACTACCCAGGCTGGCCGGGTAGCAAGGCTTAGAATAGCCCGGAGATTTTACCGTCTTGACCGACTGAGATATTGTTTGCGGCCGGAACCTTGGGAAGACCAGGCATAGTCATAACATCTCCGGTCAAAGCTACGACGAATCCAGCACCGGTGCGTGGCAGGAGGTCGCGCACGTGGAGTGTGTGACCAGTCGGTGCTCCCAGAGCAGTGGGATCATCGGAGAATGAATACTGAGTTTTAGAAATCACAACCGGCAAACAATCCCAGCCATTGGCTTTGAGATCCTTGAGATCGCGTAGGGCCTTCGCCGAGTACTCCACGCCTTGTGCACCATAGATTTTGGTAGCAATAGTTTCGATAGAAGCCTCGATACCTTCCTGTGGATCATAAAGAGGCTGGGATTTACCATTCAGGTTTTCAAGGAGCTTCTCTGCTACAGCTACTGCGCCTTCCCCGCCCTTGGCATAACCTTCGGATTCGGCAAGATCTACACCGAAGTCAGCGGCCCATTTGTGCATGAATTCTCGCTCCGCAGCAGTATCAGTGTGGAACAGGTTCAGAGCAACAACCGGAGAAATTCCGAACTGACGCAGCGTTTCTACGTGGCGCTCAAGATTGACTACACCTGCGGACAAAGCCTCTAGGTTTTCTTTGTCTAGATCCTCGCGCGGAACACCACCGTTGTACTTTTGAGAACGAATGGTTGCCACGACAATGGCTCCGTCGACGTTGAGATCACCGAAACGAGCTTTGATATCAACAAACTTTTCGCCACCAAGATCGGCACCAAAGCCTGCCTCAGTTAAAACAATATCGGCAAGACCTAGCGCCGTGCGGGTAGCAAGCAGGGAGTTGCAACCGTGGGCAATATTTGCAAAAGGACCACCGTGAACCAGTGCGGGAGAGCCACCGAGGGTTTGTACCAAGTTGGGGTTGAGTGCATCTCGCATGAGGGCTGTCAAGGCTCCTGCTGCATTAAGCTGCGCAGCAGTTACTGGCTGTCCATCGAAGGTAAAGCCAATAGTGATTTCACCCAAGCGTTTATTTAGGTCTTCTAGATCCTTGGCCAAACAAAGGATCGCCATAATTTCGCTGGCCGCTGTAATAGTGAAACCAGTTTGCGCAGGAACGCCATTTGTTGGACCACCCAGACCGACTACGACATTGCGCAGAACTCGGTCATTGACATCCATGCACCGCTGCCATGTCACACGGCGGGGATCAATTCCCAGCTCATTGCCTTGGTGGATGTGGTTATCAATCATTGCGGCCAAAGTATTTGTAGCCACAGTAATGGCGTGGAAATCACCTGTGAAATGAAGGTTAATATCTTCCATCGGGACAACTTGGGAGTAGCCACCTCCGGCGGCACCTCCCTTAATACCCATGACTGGCCCCAAGGAAGGCTCACGCAAAGCCACAAAGGCGTTGTGCCCCAAAAGACCCAAAGCGTCGGTGACGCCAATCAGCACCGTAGATTTACCCTCGCCGGCGGGAGTCGGCGATACACCCGTTACCAACACGAGTTTACCTGACTTTGCTGTCGTTGGCAGCTTCGTAATATCTACCTTTGCCTTGGTTGTTCCAAATGGAATGAGTGCTTCATTGGGAATGCCGGCTTTGGCAGCAATCTCGTTGATAGGTTCGAGCGTATGAGCTTGTGCAATTTCCACATCTGATGGCTGTTTGGTCATAGGTGACATGATAGTCATGGCACCTATGATTTGTCCTATTTCTCATCATGAAAGGCAATAACAACGGCTCTAACAGTAAACTGCACGCCTCAAGCTACTGATCGATGTAGAGCTGTCCACGGAAGACAGGGTGCATAAGATTCTCAACAGACAACACTGCATCCAGCGTCTGTTCGTCCATGAGGCCCTTTTCAAGAACCAAGTCGCGGACTCCCTTGCCTGTAGCCAAGGACTCTTTTGCAATCATGTCTCCGTTGTGATGACCAATGAATGGGTTCAAGTACGTGACAATACCGATGGAACTCATCACATAATCGCGGCACACCTCAGCATTCGCGGTGATGCCTTCAACACACTTCTCGCGCAGGGTATCAACCGCATTGTTCATAATGCGGATCGACTGGAACAAGGCCTCACCGATGACCGGCTCCATGACATTAAGCTGCAGTTGTCCTGCCTCTGCGGCCATAGTGACGGTTTGATCATTACCAAAAACCTTGAAACATACCTGAGTAACTACTTCAGGGATGACTGGGTTGACTTTACCCGGCATGATAGAGGAACCGGCTTGTCGCGGAGGCAGATTAATCTCATTGAGACCCGCCCGCGGGCCCGAGGACAATAGGCGCAAGTCATTACAGATTTTCGACAGCTTCATCGCAGCTCGCTTGATGACGGAGTGCAACAAAACATAGGCACCACAGTCGCTTGTTGCTTCAATCAAGTCGCGGGCTGATTTCATTTCCAAACCAGTCACTTCCGACAACGAAGCTGTCACCTGGTGCCGATAACCCGGCGGAGTATTCACACCGGTTCCAATAGCGGTGGCTCCCAAGTTGATCTCGAGCAAACGTCCTTGCGCCATACGCAAAACAGCTTGCTCCTCGGAAAGATTGTTGGCGAAGCCGCGGAATTCATCGCCAAGCGTCATTGGCACGGCATCTTGTAGCTGGGTGCGTCCCATTTTCAAGATATCCTGAAACTCATTGGCCTTGGCATGGAAAGCATCTTCTAGCTTGTCGATGCGCCCAATGAGCGTCTCCAACGTGTAGTACAGCCCAAGCCGGAACCCGGTGGGATAAGCATCATTGGTGGACTGGGACATATTGACATCATCGTTGGGATTGATGATGTCATAGGATCCTTTCTCCTCCCCCAAATACTCCAGAGCCAAATTAGCAATGACTTCGTTGGTATTCATATTCAGGGAAGTACCGGCTCCGCCTTGGAAAACATCCAAGGGGAACTGATCCATACAGCGTCCCTCTTCCAAGATTTGATCGCAAGCCCACACAATGGCTTCAAACTTCTTCTTAGGCAAGGTGTGCAGTCGACGATTCGCCATCGCACACGCTTTTTTGACCATCACCATGCCACGGATAAACTCCGGAATGGAATTAATGGTGACATAGGAGATCTGGAAGTTTTCCATTGCGCGCACAGTGTGAACCCCGTAGTAGGCCTCCGCCGGGACTTCCATATCGCCGAGGAGATCGTGTTCAATGCGAACCTTTGTCTTTCGGGAGCCTGAAGCTAGTGACCCCTTCTTAGTGGTCCTTTGTGCAGGCTTGCTTTCCGATGCTGCTCCTGCAACGTTTGCCTCAACAACGTCAACCGTAGAAACTTCTTTATCCGCTGCAGTCTTCTTGGAAGATTTAGCCATCGTAGCTGAGCTCCTTGACCATTCGAGTTTTGCCCAGCACACAGGCGAAGTTAGTTCATGCTACGTTACTGTGCGCTTAACAAAAGAGGTGACAGATGTACAAGAGCCATTGTATCGTTCATCACAATCGATGGCTCCTGCATATCCCCTTTACCCCTAAATGCGGGCGATTCGAAGTTCAGAAGCCAAAATAGCTTCTGCGCCCAATGCTGACAGTTGGTCCATCAACTGATTTGCTTCTGGTTTAGGCACCATTGCCCGAACCGCGACCCAATTGTCACGAGCGAGCGGGGAAACGGTAGGGCCGGTAAGGCCAGGTGTTAAAGCGCCAGCTGCTTCCAAGTTCTCAGTCGCGATGTTGTAGTCAATCATTAAGAAGTTGTGCGCATTCAAGATGCCCTGAATTCGAGACAAAACCACTTGCTCAGCTGGGCTAATATCTAACCCGGCGCGCTTGATCACCACAGCTTCAGATTGAACGATCGGTTCTCCGAAGGGTTCGAGCCCTTGTTGACGCAGTGTGTTTCCAGTTGAAACGACATCTGCAATAACATCTGCAACCCCGAGCTTGATGGAAATTTCAACTGCACCCTCTAATCGAATGACTTTGGCGTCCATTCCGCGGGCTTTCAGGTCGTCCCGAACGATATTCGGGTAAGAAGTGGCGATGCGCATCCCGTCTAGGTCGCTAACATCCCACTTTTGGCCTTTCGGTGCCGCGTATCTAAACGTGGATCCACCGAAGCCTAGTGGTAGAACCTCGCGTACGGCCACGCGGGAATCGGCGGCAAGATCTCTACCGGTAATGCCGAGGTCTAGCATGCCATTTGCTACGTAAATGGCAATATCCTTGGGGCGGAGGAAAAAGAACTCCACGCCGTTTTCTTGGTCAAGGACATTCAACGCCTTGGTCTGACCGCGGCCTTTATACCCTGCTTCTTGCAGAATTTTTACGGCAGACTCTGACAAAGATCCCTTATTAGGGACTGCGATTTTAATCATGGTGAGACGCACCCATTCACTTTTCTATTTGCTAAAGATTTTTGTATACATCATCAAGGCTGATTCCGCGCTTGATCATCATTGTTTGAGTCCAATACAAAAGCTGGGACATCTCCTCAGCTAATTCCTCATCCGTTTGATATTCGGCGGCAATCCATACCTCGCCGGCTTCTTCAATGATTTTCTTGCCGATGAAATGGACGCCCTTTTCTAATGCCGCCACGGTTCCAGAGTTCGGATCGTTCTCGGCTGCTTTCGCTGACAGTTCTGCAAAAAGGCTCTCAAAGTTCTTCACGGTTACCTATTGTTTCACAAGCCCTACACTTACTGAGAGCTAACCTCCAAAGAAATGGGATCTGCGACGTCATCCGTCTTTGAATTCTCAGCTGAGGCCGTCCTTGGAATGCTAGAGTTGCGAGTTTTCCTTAAACCAGTCAAAGATATTCTGGACCGTTACTCCATCAAGATGATTGCTGCTGTGAAGAGAAGAAATAGGTACTACTCCATCAGGGATTACTATTCGTTCATCTGCTGGCAGTCCGATTACGAAACAACCCGCGGCGGTAGCGGCGGTCATTCCTGCCGTAGAATCTTCAAAAACAACGGCTTGACCAGGGCTACACCTAGCGCGTCGCGCAGCTTCGACATACATATCAGGGGCTGGCTTTCCTCGCTCCACTTCATCACCACAAATCGACCCAGTGAAATAATCGCTTCCGATTGCCGCAATTGCTGGATCAGCCAAAGAACGGACGGTATTGGTGGTCACAAGCATAGGGATACCGGCAGCTTTTAACTCAGACAACAATTCTCGAACACCGGGAAATACTGTTAATTGGTCCGCAAACAATTCGGAAACCCGCTTGAACATCCATTCGCGGTAGCGAGGATAGTCCTCCGGTGTAAGGCTGCGTTGCGCAGTCGCCGCACAGATTTCTAGCGTACTTGCGAAGGTTCCCCCCACTGTCTTAGCACGCAATTCAGGTGTTAGTTTTCCGCCGAGAAGTTCCGCGAGTTCGTAGGTTGCAATCCCCCACAGTGGCTCTGTGTCAGTGAGCGTGCCATCCATATCCCAAAAAACCGCCCGAGGACGGCTAGGGTCTTTGTACGTTGTCAGCATTACTCAAACTCTGGGAGATTCGAAAGGGCTTCGTCATCTGCTCCCGTAGCGGCGGCAACTTCCGCGATGAGGCTGTTCAGCTCTTCTTTTTCTTCCGGCTCCAAAACGGCATCGTGGTTGGAAGAATTAAATTGCTCCAACTCACTCAGGAATGATCCAACCACTGCGTTTAGTTGTTCACTAGTTGGGTCTGCGCCCAAATCATCGATTGCCGCGACGAAGCGTTCCAAGATTTTTTGCAGCTCAGGCAAAACTGCGGCGTCAAAGGGCTCGTCCCAGAACTCCTTCTCATCTGCCTGGAGGTAGTCGCCCGTAGCAAAAGAACGCAGATCACCGATGAATTCTTCAATATTAGGCTGAAAACTTTCGCGAATACTCATAGCCCTTATCTTCCCCTATCACTTCATTATGCGCACGCCGAGCAGAGCATGAACGGCGGCAGCCACATCACGAGCAGCCGATTGTGTAATTGCAGTTGGACGCTGTGATGCCCATGCATCGACAGCCTCGACGGCACCTAATGTATCTAGGTCATTTGCTAAATGAAGTCGCAATTCCGCAATGGTCGCCAAGGCCGATTGTTCAGCCAACGTAAACACGGTGAGGTCTGCAACCTCGTCCGCAACAGCCTGTGTTACCGCTGCCCGCCACCGATCTAGTCGTGACGTGGCTTCATGCAAAATAGCATCAGACCAGTCACGATCCTCGCGATAGTGAGCCTGGTACAACCCTAACCGGATGATGCTTGGTTCAACTCCTTGTTCTACTAGCTTGTGTACAAACACAAGGTTGCCCAAAGACTTGGACATTTTGGTTCCATCTAAACCAATCATCCCGGTATGAACATAAAAGTCCGCCATACGGTGGGTGCCTAGCCCAGCCTCAGCATGGGCAGCCGAAAACTCGTGGTGAGGGAATTTTAGGTCCGAACCGCCACCTTGGATAGTGAAGCTGGAGCCAAGACGATTGGTGGCAATAGCGGAGCACTCGATATGCCATCCCGGGCGACCAGGACCGAAAGGCGATTCCCAGCTGGGCTCGCCCTCGCGTGTAGCCCGCCATAATAGAGCATCTAGCGGATCTTTCTTACCAGCGCGCTCAGGATCCCCGCCACGTTCGGCGAACAGCTCCTCCATAGTTTCACGGTCATAATTCGACTCATAGCCAAATTGCTTTGTTGCCTGGATGGAAGCATAAACATCCGGATACTCTTCGTCATCGACAACGTACGCCGAACCGTTATCGAGCAGCTTTTGAATAAGCGCAATTACCTCATCGATTGCTTCCATAGCTCCGACATAGTCTTGAGGTGGAAAGGCTTCTAACAAGCGCATGTCGTTGCGGAACAAATTAATCTGATCTGTTCCCAATTCGCGCCAATCAACGCCATCACGCTCCGCTCGTTCAAAAAGTGGGTCATCTACGTCAGTGACATTTTGGACATAGTGAACCTGCAATCCCTGATCTAAAAACTGGCGATAGATCAGATCGAAAGTAAGGTACGTGGCGGCATGACCCAGATGCGTGGAATCGTATGGGGTGATACCGCATACATACATCGTTGCAGTATCACCGTCGACCTTGACTTCACGAAGTGCTTGATCCGCGGAATCGAAAAGTCGTAATGGTACGGGCTTTCCCTTCACAGAAGGGATTTCGGGAGTAGGCCATGAGTGCATGGGACATATCGTAGTCCCGTGCCCAATCAAGTGCCGAAGTCAGCCCCAGATTCTAGTTCGGTTCCAACTTCGATCGGGTTCTATTTAATACGGTTGCAAAACTCCCAGGGCCAGCAGAACCATCACGATGACACCAACTGGGATGCGATATGCGGCGAACCATTCAAAGGAATGATGAGCAACGAATCTTAATAACCAAGCAATTGATGCATAACCGATACCAAAAGCAATTACAGTACCTACTAAAAGCTGTGCGCCCGTCGCGGCTTGACCATTTGCCGGGTTAAAAGCGTCCGGTAGAGAAAATATTCCTGAGGCGAGGACCGCGGGGATAGCCAAAAGGAAAGAAAAGCGAGTTGCCACTTCACGGTCAAGGTTTAAAAATAGACCTGCGGAAATTGTTCCACCAGAACGAGAAACGCCAGGGATAAGAGCCAAGCACTGCGCAAGTCCCATCACGATTGCATCTTTCATCGTGAGCTCTTCGAAGCTACGAGACTTCTTACCCATACGCTCAGCTGCTATGAACACGAACGAAAAGGCAATGAGCATTGCTGCTGTCACCCACAGGTTGCGCAGATTGTCACGAATCAGATCTTTTCCAACTACGCCCAAGATACCGATAGGCAGTGAACCTACGATGACTAGCCAACCCATTGTCCACTCTTGACCGCGCGCACTCTTATTGGTGAGACCACGGAACCAGCCGCTAAGAATCTGCCAAATCATCCCAGAAAAGTACACCAAAACGGCAAGCTCAGTTCCCAACTGAATTACGGCGGTAAAAGATGCACCTGCATCTGCTCCCCAGAAAAGTTCAGAAACAATGCGAAGATGTCCTGATGAGCTCACCGGCAAAAACTCAGTAAGGCCCTGAACGATTGATAGCACAATTACTTGCAGCCATGACATATCAGCCACGGCTGCTGCGTCAGCCCCCTGTTGGGCGAGAAAGAGATTATTCACGCGGGATATCCTACTCTGGAACAATCGATATTTTCGTTTCCACGCAGTGATAAAGTAGGCGTTCGTGTATGGACTTTATGGACGTCAGAAGTTGGCCGTGCTAGCAGCTGTTGCCGGTTCACTATTAGTGGCTTCGTGCTCGGCAGCGCTACCTTTCGATTCTGAGTCAGATCTGGTACTTGGCGATGCAGCCCCTGCTTCATCGCCAAGCAGCGCAAACTCCAGCGGAGATATCATAGATTTCTCCGCGATAACTGACTTGGAAAATGTAGGCGATGTAGTCGCCGCCCGTACTGGCGATTCCTTGCATATTGGCACTACTGATGAACTGCGAGCCGGCAACGAGTCCATTGTTAAGTTGAGCGCCCCATGTGGCGAAATGACGTCCACGGCGGATGCATTCTTAGTTGCTTGTGGAACCAGTGTATATAAGGTATTGGCTTTGGACCCAGCCAACCCGAGCCTCATTCCTGTAGACGTTAACTTCCCTGTTACCGCAGCTACAGAGCTTCCCTCTGGCGAACTATTTGTTGCGTCAGATAGCTCCACCGATGTTGTGATGTATGCCAATGGTAAAAAACAGGACACGATTACTGTTGAGGAACCGGTGAGCGAGTTGCTTTCGGTTGAAAACCACAATGGGAAAGACAGCGTTATTCGAACCAACCGTGAGGCTTCGACTATTCAAAATATTGACTGGTCCAATTCTCGAGCTGGCGGTCGCCTGCGAGTTGGCTTAGGGCTGGGTCAAACCGCTGTCGGTGATAACGGGACAATTGTTGTTTCGGACACTACGGGTAAACGCTTGGCAATTTACACGTCTGATTCCGTGGTTCGTCTTCATCAACTAGCTCCAGTAGAAGGAAGCCCATGGGGTGTCGATTGGGATAGTTACCGAAACTTGGTGTGGGTAACCACAACGGATAACAATGCGCTACAAGGCTTCGATATTTCCACGGGTGTACCTGAACTTGTCTCCACCATCGATACTGTTGCCCAAGCTGAACATATTCGTGCATTGCCATCAGGAGAAATCGTTGTTGGTTCCAACAGTTCAGATGGATTACAGATCCTTAAAACAACTGATATTAATACCGCACAAAACCACCGCCCAAGCAGTAAATAAACGCTACCCTTATTCTGGCGTGCTTGCCCCGAAGTCGAAAGGTTAAACCATGAAAGTTTCTTTACCGCAATTGCCTACCGGTGTTTCATCGGCGATCGATTCAACGCGTAAAGGCGCGTATCAAGTAGCTCTCAAAGCTATGTTCAAGCTGAGCCCTGAGCGGATCCACGAATTGATGATGAAAGCAATTACGTTGGGCAACGGCATGCCGTTGGCTTACCGCGCAATGAATAAGATTGTGCCGGTAAACGATGAAATTTTGTCGCAGGAAGTATTTGGAGTCACCTTCCCGCGTCCTTTAGGACTTGCTGCGGGGTTTGATAAGAATGCTCAGGCTGCGGACATGTGGGCTCCCATAGGCTTCGGATATGCAGAGTTGGGAACTGTGACAGCGAAGGCGCAACCTGGAAACCCTACCCCGCGCCTATTTCGGTTGCCACAAGACAAGGCAATTTTAAATCGCATGGGATTTAACAACGAGGGCGCGGATGTTGCCGCCGAAAACCTGCGGGCGCGCAAGTCTACAGGCGTAATCGGAATTAACATTGGTAAAACCAAAGTAACTCCAGTTGAAGACGCCGTTGAAGATTATCGCTACTCCGCTTCGCTCTTGGGCGATTTAGCTGATTTCCTTGTGGTCAACGTGTCTTCACCAAATACACCAGGACTGAGAGATTTGCAGGCTGTTGAGTCTTTGCGCCCGATCTTGCAGGCTGTAATGGAATCCACCTCATCCCCTGTTCTGGTGAAAATTGCTCCCGACCTAACAGATGAAGATGTTGATGCAGTAGCTGATCTTGCAGTCGAGTTGGGGCTCGCTGGAATTGTGGCCACGAATACGACGATCTCTCGCGCCGGGCTGACAACAGCTGCAGATGAAGTAGAAGCAATGGGAGCTGGCGGAATCTCCGGATTGCCTCTCGCTGAGCGGTCACTGGAAGTTCTCAAACGGTTGCATGCACGTGTCGGCGGCAAACTAGCTTTAGTTTCTGTGGGAGGAATTTCCACCCCGGAGCAAGCGTGGGAGCGAATCGCAGCAGGTGCATCGCTTTTGCAGGGATACACAGGCCTTATTTATGGCGGTTTTGATTGGATCCACGACATCCACGCAGGGATTGCGGCACAATTGCGTGCACACGGAATGAGCAACATCTCTGAGGCGGTTGGTTCCGGCTTGGAATGGGATCACTCCGTCCGGTAACCGACACCGTAAGGAAACTTGTGGCACAAGCCGTTTATCCAGCATTTTCATGTGCTTGTGCCTTAGAGTTTTAGTTCTGCTCGTACCAGCCCCACAAGATTGAACGCCCGATCGTGTGGAAGAAGAGGTTAAACCCGAGGACGGTTGGTGTGGCATCGGCGTCAATATCGAGAGTTTCAACATCGAGGGCGTGGACGGCGTACAAATAGCGGTGCGGAGCATGTCCTGCCGGTGGCTGGGGACCATAATATGTGCGTTGACCACCATCGTGGCGAAGAGAAACGACTCCGTCTATCCCTAAATCTTCACTGCTGCCAGCACCTTGTGGTAGCTCCGTTACTGATACTGGAATGTTAAACGCCGCCCAGTGCCAAAAACCTGCACCGGTTGGAGCATCAGGGTCTAGCACGGTGACTGCCAGCGATTTTGTGCCTTCGGGCAATTGTGACCACGCGAGATGCGGTGAAACGTTTGAAGGGGCGCGGAACTTTTCTGGAATCTCATCGCCGTCGAGTAAGTCATTGGACGATAGGACAAACGTGGGCGGGTTTCCCAATGGTGCGTATGGATCTGGGCCGGGAAAGCGGGAGTCGTTATAAGAAGTCATGCCTCCATTAATACCGGAATTTTGTATTTGCGGTCACAAGTGCTGTCGCCTGTTCAATTTCTCTCCTTTTGTATCCGTGCGAGAGGTCAACCAATTGTTGCCGCCGCGGCGAAGATGAACACGCTAGTTTCTGAGCGTAAAACTTCCCATATTTCTACGGCTTTAACTGGCGATTTGCTATGGTTTACCTCTTGCCGTTAAAGTAGACGAGTGCCTTACGGGGCGGAAGACAAAATCTATGTTTTCAGTCTTGTAGAAACCCAAGCCCGGGTGGCGGAATGGCAGACGCGCTAGCTTGAGGTGCTAGTGTCCTATTAACGGACGTGGGGGTTCAAGTCCCCCCTCGGGCACAAAGATAATAATGTCTCGTGATATCACATCAGATGTCACGAGATTTTTCTTTTCCTATCCGATTCTCAATACTCATTCGATAGCGTGTGTATGGAAGATGTGAAGCGATGCGGGTGCGTATTCGCTCTTAGCGCTGGTAAGTAGACATAGTAACGAAGCGAGGTCTAGGGTGTTTTCATCCTTGCACACGTGGGCAGGCCAATGTGGCGACTTTGTCATAGGTGTAGTTAGCGATGGGGTTCGCACATTCACAGGTTGGTCGGTGTTACGGCAGTGCCTAGTTGTGGGACTCGTGATGATGTTGTGCGCGGCCCTGGTGTGGATAGACGTTCCAAATATTAAAGAGTTGCGGCATCTTGCTAACGAAACCGGTTCATGGTTCGTTATAGTGTTCTGGCTGGCGTATGTTGTACTGACGCTTTTCCCGTTGCCGCGTACACTGTGGACGATTGCCGCCGGCATCTTCTTTGGTCCGCTAGTAGGCACAGTCGTCGCGTTATCGGCGCTTACAGTTTCTGCCACGCTGGCTTTTTTGGGCGTTCGTGGTCTTTTCGGGCAGTGGATGCGGCCACATCTATCTCACCCGGCCGTAGCTTCCCTCGCCCACCGCCTAGCGCAGCGCGGTTGGTTGGCGGTAACTTCGTTGCGGATGGTTGCGGGGGTTCCCTTTTCCTTACTCAACTATGCTGCTGCGCTTTCTCCAATTCCGTTGCGGCAGTTTGTGGTGGCAACGGCTTGTGGGTCGATACCGACTACGATTATGGGTGCCTTTTTTGGCGATGCACTCATCGGCAAGCCGGGGTTGGGCATCATGGGGGCTTTCCTGCTTATGGCGCTCGTTGGGTGTCTAGGTTTAATTATTGACGCGCGCATGCCGCTGGACAATAAAGTCAAGGCGGTACGGTAGACTTTTAGGAATGTTAGCTGTGCATGCCCGCTTTCGGGGAACATCGAATCACCGTGCTGAATATGTCCAACGTTCAGCTGAGGCACTATCCACCCTTCCCGAAGTTGGCGCGTTTGAGTTTGTGGGAGTGGAGGACATTCGCACTACCGTGGCGACCGCTGAGGCATTATGTGATGTTGTCATGGCGCTGCTTGCCGATGGCTCATGGGCCATCGGAATAGGCATTGCGCTTGGCGATGCCCCCGCTGCCGCCAGCAATGCCTTGACCAATCGCGCTCGTGCTGGACAAGTTTATGTGCAGCAATCGGGAGATTGTTATCCCGAACTGAGCACCAAAGTAGCCAAAACTAAAGCGAGAACAACAGCGGAAAACATTTCCGCCGCTTTTGCTTTGTTAGGCTACGTCTTAAACAAACGTACGCCCGAAGGCCGAGAGGCTACCGCGCTCGTTCGCTCAGGACTAAATCAAAACGAGGCCGCGGCAAAGCTCGACATCTCTAAACAGGCGATGTCCCAGCGCTTGCAAGCAGCAGGCTGGAGCGCAGAAACAGCAGGTTGGCAGTTAGCAGTTAACCTGCTTAGCGATGCAAGCTCGACGTAAAACTCAGCCCACTGGACCTATAACAGGTCAGCTTTGGTCAACTCCGGCGTGGTGACAAAATCAACAAGGCGCTCGACTGCGCCGATAAGGGTAGAGTCAAGATCTTTGAAACTGTGTACCGCAGAATAAACGCGACTCCATCCTTCTCGCGGATCTGACCAGCCGAGGCGCTGGCACGTCCCAGTTTTCCAATCTTCGCCGTAAGGAATGTCAGGCCATGCCTTTATGCCCACAGCCTGTGGCTTCACCCCGGCCCAGATATCGATAAAAGGGTGGCCTGTTACCAGGACATGTTCTCCCACAGCATCGGTAATGCGCGACTCTTTTGACCCCTTAACCAGGTGATCGGCCAAAACTCCGACGCGACGCTTAGCACTGGGCTGAAACTCGCGCAGGCGTGGAAGGAGGTTATCTAAACCTTCGAGGTACTCCACGACTACGCCTTCAACGCGCAGATCATGACCCCACACCTTTTCCACGATAGCGGCGTCGTGGATACCTTCAACCCAAATGCGGGAAGGCGCGGCAACTTTTGCCTGGAGGTTGTCGACTCGCCGCGAACCGGAGTTTGAAGTGCGCGGGGCTTGTTTTTCTATCCACCGAGTGAGCGTAACCCGTTGACCCTCGACTAGAAATCCTCCCTTAATAAGGTTAAATACCCGCTGTTTTCCATAGCGATCCTCGAGCCGAATGACGTCGCCAAATACTGTCTTATCTATGCCTAAAACTGCTCCGACGAAATCATCTCCAAAAACTTCTACCACCAAGCCAGGTTGGGCAGGAACCGATGGGTATTCAGGCACGGTTCGACGCGAATGGCCTGCGAAAATATCGTGAGAATAGCGGTCATGCGGAGGCAATGTCATGACGGTTGATTCTAGCCAGGTTTGTAGAAGGTACTAAACTGACTCGCCATGGAAATACGCGAGCAGGTCTGGTCACCTTTACAAAATACTGCTGTGTGGTTGGGGGCTTGGCTTTATCATCTGGAGTCCACTGACAGTCTTGTGGATGCGCTTTCATCGCTCGGAGGACAACAATGTGTCGATGCGCTAAGTGGTCTGGCTGCGGACCTTGTTTCAAACTATGGAGTCGGTGAAGAGCCAGCATTTATTGATCTATTGGCTCTTATTCGCCAACGTACGGAAGGTGTTAGCGCAGCAGACGGGCCTGTACTCCGGTTAGTGCTCCACGGTCCGGGTGACGCCGCAGCGCTTCCAGTAGGTTCCGCAGCTGCTGCGGCTACGGCTGTACAGGGGGAAGGGGCGCTTGTAATGCGTACGAACGAAGACACACATCTTGTGCTTGTTCCGCGAAGAAACAGTGCTCGAACTTATTGGCAGTTGTTTGAAGAACATCAAGCTTTTCCCAGCCCTGCGTGGTTGGGACCAGGGGAAGCAGATCTTCTGCTGAGCGAGGCTACGAATGAATCCAGTACATTAATTGAGACCGTACAAACAGATGCGCCTCATCGAATAGCAGCACTGCGAGCCCCGTGCTTAAGCGTTGGTTTGTTAAGTGACTTTTTTGACTCTCCGGGGCTTCCTGCAGTTGTACCAGCACGGAGCGCCAAGATTTTTGCTCGTGCTGACAAAGTGGCTGCAATTATCGAGGCCGTCACAGGAATTGCGCAGGATCACACTTTTGACTATGAATTATTGCGGCTTTCACGCCACATTCGTGCAGCTCGCACAGCAGGCGTGGATCATGCTCTCATGGATTTTGCCCGTCGGTGTACATAGCTTTCATCAGAAGTCCTAGTGCGGCCGGCGAGGGATCTGGCAGCATCCTGGACGACACGGCGCACCGTTGATTGAACATCCAAGCGTGCTAACAGTTCCCACGGCCTCGGGAGCGCGACCTTCAGTGAGTTCCTCAACAAGATCCACAATCATGGTTGCAAACTGTGAGCTAGGCCCAATTGTTCGAGCGCGTGAAAGCTGAAGTCCTAATTCCTCTGTGACGGCTTTCAGCTCACAATCTATATCCCAAATTACTTCCATATGGTCAGAAATGAAACCAAGGGCGCAAACGACAACAGCCGTGACCTCATCTTCCGCATGAAGCTTTCGTACATGAGCGACAATGTCGGGTTCCAACCACGGAGTATGCGGGCTGCCTGACCGTGATTGCCACACAAGGTCGTATCCTTTGATGCCTGCAGCTTGGGCTACCAACCGTGCAGATTCAGCAACCTGACGGGAATATAAGTGGGCATCCTCTGCCCCGCCACCAGCTTGATCATGGCTCATCGGAATCGAGTGGGCGCTAAAAATAACACGCGTTTGTGGTCTCAAGGAGCTCCCAATCTTCGTGATCGCTTCCTGAAGAGCTGCGGCATTTTCAGCAACAAACCGTGGATGATCAAAAAATTGCCGAATCTTGGTGAACTGTATATCAGCTAGCCCTTTCGCCTTGAGGTGTTTACGCACGTTGTGAATGTCTTCACCGTACTGGCGACACCCGGAGTATCCGCCCCACGCCGATGTGGCAAATACCAAAGCATTTCTGACGCCATCTTTACTCATACGTTCGGCAGCTTCGTGAGCAAATGGATACCAGTTGCGGTTTCCAAAATAGATAGGAAGTATATGACCCCGCGAGGTGAGCTCAACCTCAAGATGGGAAATAATTTCCTTGTTTAAGTCGTTGATTGGGCTTTTTCCCCCGAAATGGAAATAGTGCTCTCCCACAATTCTGAGGCGTTCGCGGGGTATTCCACGTCCGCGCGTAACATTTTCCAAAAAAGGGACGACCTCCTCTTCTTTCTCCGGGCCACCGAAAGATAAGAAGAGGAGGGCGTCATAGGAAGCAAGTTGCGCATCAGCGAAAGTCATAATCTTTGACTTTAGCAATGAGCAGTTGCCAGTGAAACTAGATGAGTCGAACCGCGTAAGGGGTCATCCCGGACCAACGGACTGGGGATATTTGTACATTGCTACCGGATTGTGGGGCTTCCAGCATCGTGCCGTCACCTAAGTAAATCGCGACGTGTTGGTTGCCGCCAGGCCCGTAGAAGATGAGGTCTCCACGTTGCATTTCTTGAGGGCTGACCTTTTGGCCACGGTTATATTGGTAACCGGTGAAGTGCGGGAGGTTAATACCAGCGCCAGCAAAAGCGTAGAGAACCAATCCCGAGCAATCGAATCCCACCTTGTTGAAGTCACCATGGGAGTCAGCTACTCCGCCATCTCGGATGCCACGGGTTGGTCCGTTGGCATCGCCACCGCCCCAGGCATAGGGAACACCGATCTGAGACTGTGCACGGGCGATCACGGCTTCGATTTTTGCTTCGCGAGACGCATCACCAATTACTTCCGATGCTTTCTCCGTAACACTTTCAGTAGTAGACAGCGTTGGTAAAACATCCAGTAGCTCGGGGACAGCGCTATCTGCATCAGTAGCATGTTGCAGTGCAAATAGTGTCGATTCCCCACTACCAGTAGTGTTTGCGGCCGTTGAGTTGGAGTCAGCAGCCAGGCTATGTTCGGGCTGCGCTGCTGCAATGATGGCAGCCGCAGCATTGAGGGCCGAAATTGCAAGGTCAGTGTTGGCAGAGGATTCTGAATGTGTAGCGGAATCGGTGGCTACAGATTCATTTCCTCGATCATCCGCGGTTTCCGGAGCCGGAGATTCCACAGCTTGGGCTTGCAGACCAGAGGCAGTAGCGCCTTGATCAGCAGGTTCTTCTGTAACAGTACTGTTTTCTGCTCCGGCGGGTGCTTCTGCGGCGGCAGCGCTAGAGGTTTCAGATTTTGGCTCTACAGACTTTTCGCTAGTAGTTGTCTCAGCGGTAGTGGTAGCTGTAGGTGATGAGCTTTCGCTCTCACCGGCGCGTACTTGTGGTGCACTGGCAGCAGTTGCGGATTGCGAAGGCTCCCCTCCAGAAACCGGTGACTCAGGCACACCATCGTTGTGGTTCGAGCTTGAGGCTTCCCCACCGCGAGCGTCAACTAATGAGTCGTGAGCTTGCGCTTCCAAAGCACTGAGCTGGTCACGTTCTGCCAATAGTGCGCTGAGTTTGGTTTCCGTAGCAGCCAAAGTTGAACGTGCCTGCGCCTCTTCCTTCTCAGCTGCGGCCGTGCGCTCATGTGCGAGGTTTTCTACCTCACGCAGTTGTGATTCCTTGTTAGCTTTGTTAGTACGTTGGCGTTCTAGCTCGGCGACCACCTGGCGCTGCTGCCGAGTTTGTGCTTGTACATAGCTACGTCGAGCCAGCGCAGCATCCCGAGCCTCTTGACCGGAAGCAGCTGTAATAGCATCACCGGCTGGTGGACGGCGATAGGCAGCACGCGAAAGCTCATTGAGCTTTTGTTGTGCTGCAGCTACCTCATTTTGTGCAGCCAACAAGTCATTGCGAGCGGTCAAGGTACCTTGATGAGCTTGTGCAGCAAGAGTTCGTGCATCTTGAAGATCCACGATCATACGATTGGCGTCTTCACGAATCTTTCCGATCTCTGCTTCAACATCTGCAATCAGCCCCTGAACATCAGCAATGGTTCCGGCCAGTTCAGAAACTGAGGCTTGACCCTTTAACGCATCAGCCAATTTGCCAATAGTCGAATACTCGGGAGCTGCCGACGCTGGAGTATGTGCAGAAACTGTAGAAATGCATGCTACGCACGCAGCTGATGCGAAGACCGTGCGCCGGAAATAAGCGAGTACGCGAATGCGACGAGCTCGCCAACTGCCAACTCGACGACCGTTAGAGGTGGTGGCCACTATGACATCTCCTCACGCTAGAAGCCACCTTTGCTGCCATGAAATAGACAGTTAACGATCCTCAGTGCGATACGCCAGACTAAGCTTTCCACCTCACGAAACGTGACCCCAGGACGGTCAAGGTAAAGTCCCAGCCCTTGATGGGAGGCGTCTAATGAGAACGGAAAGGTTCATTGGCGAGTATTGCCACGTTGGAGTGAGTCGAAGGTTAAAGGCTCCTAGGTTCATTAGGTAGAAGTGAATACTTTCATTTGTGACTCGCGCGACCGTCACTTTGTAGCAATGTCCTGCGTTTGACCTAGACTTCGATGGCACTTATGGGCTGCTAAAGTATCCGCGCTTGGCGTGCTTCCCCACATGCCCGTTCGGATTCTTATTTAACTTTTCATAAGTACTCAAGTCGGAATCAAGGATTCTCACCTGACTTACTGATGCAGTGATCGGCTCGTGAGCCGCTTCCTGAACCATACGGCACATAAGTAAAGTTTGGCACCTTGTTTCACATCAGAATCAAAAGTCAAGCTACATATCGTGACGCGACTTTTGTCTCTACCAGCACTCTTGTAATCGGAATGTTATGCATGTGAACTTGCTCACAATGGATCAACATTCGAAAAATATAGCCTCTTTGTTCGGTGTTGCAATGTATAGAACACTGTATTTTATGCATATTTGACATGAATAAAGCGCGCATAATATACGCGGAGTTTCTGATAGCTTGAGCGTAATGATTTTAAGACTGGGGCATTCGAACAGTATTCGAAAATGCCCGGTAGTTATGCCTGGGCATGGCTCAGTACTAGTGAGTGTCTCTTTGGATTGAGGGTGCTGATGTGAGGCTAGATCCTGTATCGGTGTAGATTCGACGAAGATTTAGGCCTAAGCCCGTGCAAGATTACGCATGACCTGGAAGAACGTTGTGACAGACATTCCGAAGATGCAGAGAGTTAAGAGCACCACTGCCCCGATCATTACGTTGAATGGGTTGGCCGACTCCATGTTGTGATAAAAGGTGTCTACTAGCTCAACCTGCCCTATGCCGTTGGGCAAATTTGTCTGAGCGGCTTCCAATTCGGCGCGGGAGTATTTTGTAGACACTGCAGAGACGTTCACTGGGGTCTGGACGATGACGGTGGAGATGCCGGTGGCATCGGCAAGCTCTTGAGCGATATCCCGAGAATCTGCTGGGCGTTGTGGGAACACATCGACAACTGCGATTGCATGGTCTTCGGCTAGATGAGCAGCAATTGATTGGTTG
>JAXFXA010000058.1:0-2513 GCA_034091885.1 Corynebacterium sp. | reverse complement strand
CTTTCGACCTTGCGGTCTTTACCGCGTCCCCTGGACGTCCCCCGACCCCCGCGGCGACGCTTCTTTGTGCTTTCTTTAGTCTCTGCAAAGGTATTCGCAGTATCTTCTTCCTGCGTCTCATCGCCATCAACCTCGACGGCTTCTGCGACCGTTGGCTCATCGATCTCTGGAGCGATAAAAACGGGAGCAAATACCTCAACAGCCGGCTGGGTGGTCACAGTTTCAGAGGCTTGGCCATCTTCGTCGCTTAGCTTCGCATCATCGACAAGCTCCGTAGTATCGGTGAGCGCTATAGCATCGGTGAGCTCTGTGGCATCGGCAAGCTCGGCATCGACCTTGTCAACGATTTGGTGCAGCTCATTTTCTACGTTCTTTAATACTCGGTAGCGCAGGCGATCATCTTCGGTAAATTCCTCTGGGTCACCGTTGAGGTCGGGCACGAGGGCATCGCTAAGCTCTGTCGCTAGCTCTGCTGAAGGAATGACTAGCTCGACTGCAGCATTATCTTCAGCCTCCGTGGAACGAGGGGCTAGTTCCTCTAGCGCGGCAAAAAGGTTGTCTACCTCAGCTGGGCTAACCGTCGACTGCGGCTTCTTTTCAATCCCTAGCTGGCCAAATTGGTAAATAAGCACCTTGGAAGCTACTCCAAGCTGCTTAGCCAAAGCGTGAACTCGCGGCTTTGTGCCCAAGCTTTCGCGGCTTAATTGCTGCGCTAATGCAGCGGCGCCGGCAAGTTGTTCTTTAAATTGTAAATCTTTTGTAGCCACTGGCCACTCCTGACGTATTAAACGCATCTGATAGACGCCCCGGGCGCAACGATCACTTCATGTGTAAACTCAGTGATATTGCAGCCACGCAAGGCAATGTCTAGTCCCGATGCTGCGATGTGAAGTTGTTTTCCTCCCATTGTGTCACAACTACGACTCCACAACTAGACCCTTCAATGCGGTGCGCCGCCCTCGAGCTATTCTGGTGTCATGGATTCTTCGCACACGCCGCAGTTTTCAGGAAATGCAAGACACAACGACTGCTCACTTGCGCAGGAAGTTTGCCGTTTGAAGAAAATCAATGAAGTTCCCATCCGGCCTGCTCTCGCCGCATGGGTGTGTGGTTCATTGACCTATGCGCTCGCCTCATCAGAAGTATCCAACTTACTGCCAATTGCGATCCTCTCTGGCGGTATCACGGCCTACTCTGCGGCAACAATTATTCGCCGCAGACCTCGGATGCGGATTCCTACCCTCATGGAATGGAAAAAGGGCGATTACACAGCGATCGCCTACATCGCGCAGTATGCATCATTTTTGTGTTTTCCCCTTAGCTTTAGCTTCCAAGAAGTCAGCCTCGCTGCTGCGGCCATTCCTTCTTGGTTGCACGCATTTTTCTCAGTACTCATCTTCTTAACGGGAGTGATTGGCCCCGTGCTTAGCTCCACCAGAGTTCCATATGCGATTGGCAAGCGACGTGCACTAAGAATCATCGCCGACGACGAGCTCTCAGGTGTGACCGAACAGCGCTTAGACGCTACTGAGCAGCAAGCAACGGTGTTGTCCGCTTGTGCAGCTCTTGGAGCTATCGACGGCAACGTAGCCTCTTTGCACGCTCTTACCTCCATAGTTTCTGGCTTATACCCCGGAACGGACTTGGGAAACATAGAAAGTGCGGTCAAAGAACTTGAAGCACATGGATTGACAAAGATTACCAACCGCGGCATCCCCGAGAACCCCGAGGGATGGGAAGTCACTCTCACCCCAATAGGCGTCCGTTGTCTCCAACAATTGCGAAGCCGTTAAAGGGCAATCGGCCGCAGCTGCGTCTTGCGGTTCCGGGGCAATAGCACTAACTGCCCCGAAAAATAAGCTCAGCACTTCCTTCACATGAGCCAGAAGGAGGTGCTGAGCTTGTAGTAACACAAGTAATTTATTTAGTTTTTGGGAAACCAAATATCAATCTCACGCTGTGCTGATTCAGGTGAGTCCGAACCGTGCACCACGTTGGCATTGACGGTCAGTGCGAAATCGCCACGGATTGTTCCTGGCATTGCTTTAGAAACAGGGTCCGTGCCACCTGCAAGCTGACGCCACGCTTCGATAGCACGCTCGCCTTCGATTACACCAGCAACCAGCGGGCCCGAGGTAATAAAGTCAACCAAGTCTCCAAAGAATGGCTTTTCAGCGTGCTCTGCATAATGCTTCTCTGCAGTTTCCCGGTCCGCAGTGCGCAGCTGCAGTTCCACAAGCTTGAGGCCCTTACGCTCAATTCGCGCAATGATTTCACCAACGTGGCCAGATTTAACACCATCTGGCTTGATCAAAATTAATGTGCGTTCAGTCATGTAAGTACATGGTAGTGCATCACGCGATGCACCTAAACAGGATTCGCTTACGAGCCCAGAATAAAGCATTACCTTGCAGGTTCACGCAGTGGACTACCGGTCTCGTGACAACGCAAGGACGAATGCTTGAGCTTGGTCTTCGTTTACATGCCTAAACCACAAACGCACTTGCTTTACC
>JAXFXA010000057.1:0-11091 GCA_034091885.1 Corynebacterium sp. | reverse complement strand
CGCCGGCGCCGCCGGCCTAGCCGCTGCATTGAAAGAATCTGTGCAGCACATGGAGAATGAAGAAAACTACATTCGTGCACTCCGGGATAAATTGCAAAACGCCATTACTCACGCAATTCCTGACGCTATTGTCAACACCCACGAACCAGCACTAGCGTCCCACTTGCATGTGTCTTTCCCCGGAACCGATGGCGATAGTCTCATCATGCTTTTAGACACCCGCGGCTTCGCAGTAGCAACAGGCTCCATTTGCCACGCCGGTGTCAACCGCTTGTCTCACGTCCTAGAAGCCATGGGCGTTGACGAGGCCTACGGCCGCGGGTCCCTACGCTTCTCCCTAGGACGCGAAACTACCGAGTCTGACGTCGATGCCCTCATTGCCACTTTGCCTGAGGTCATTGAACTGGCGCGGGGCGTCTAAGCCGAAAGCAACTGTCTTTTGATGGGGTAGACGTGAGACTAACTTATGGCTACCCTCATTTGGGTCGCTTGAACTACTTATGTGGGGCGCCAACCTTAAGTGCATACTTTTGGAATAGTGCGCGACTGTGCACCTGTAGTGGCTTTTACGGGAAGGATAACGGTTTGGGTTCCGTTAACTCCAAGGATTTGTAGTTTTGTGGCGTCTTGTTAAAGCAAAATATATAGAGTATCGTGACCGGTGTTTTTGTTACCAAAATTAATGTACGTTCAGTCGCATCAGTTTCCATGGTTGTCTGTTCTGACGGTTTTCACGATATTTCTGAAGGTGAAATATGCATCATAAAAGTATATCCACTCGAACGTGGATAGCTGCGCTGATAGTTGTCGCGGTGATCCTCGCGTTTACTGGATTCAACGCCATGCCAAAAGCGAAGGCGGCAGAAGTTCAACCAACTAATGTCACCTTTTCTCTCAAGGACCCCAATGGTAATAAACCTGAAAAACTGAAATCTTATGAACCATATATGTTCACTTTCGGCTTCGCGGTTCCAGATGGCACTCGCCCAGGCGATACTTTGCGGATTGTTTTACCCTCACAATTTGATGTTGTTGAACACGCGGTAGGAAGTCTCGGTGAAGGAACGACGGCCTCTACGGAGAAAACCGCCGATGGAACAGTCGTTACTGTTACCTTTGGTGAAGGGATTTCGGGGCTGATCAATCTTCGGGGTGAGTTTTCACTCACTGCTAATTACGCGCACACTGGCGAGGGCGAATCCGAGGTCGCTGTCACCGTAACCTTGGGTAACGAAAAGGTATACGAGCAGGTTCTTAAGGGAATGGGTCCTCCTCCGGCGCCGCCAATGGCTATTAACAAGTGGTCTGGATACTCAACGGCTAACACCAACATTGACACAGCGAAGAAGTTAAAGCTGCAGACACCGACGTACAATTACCAGTGGATAAAACCTGCAGGGGATCAAGTTTTTGCTCATTGGTTCGTCGAGTTGAACAACTTGCATGGCGAAAGCTCACCCGAAGAGATCGGGCAAGACATCGTGATCACCGATACACTTTCCGGTTTGCCCGATGGCTTCGTTCCTGTAGTGGAGCCAAGCACGCCTGGCGCTCTAGATCAAGCGCAGATCGATGAACAACTGGAGGGAAACTTCCTAGCAAACTTCTTTTCAGTAGCTGTTCGCGATGCCGGAACGACAACAACCTATCCTAAACTCAACTCTTTGGGGCAGACTCGCCCTTATATTGTTTTCGCAGGAAATAAGTTCACTTTCCGTGTTAGTGACTACCTGAAATCCATTGGCGTTACTCCTTCCGATAGCGCGCAGTACGCGGTTAATTACTACACGCTGGTTCCAGCAGTAAGAGCCAATGTTACCAATGTTGCAACGGTGAAAACAGACCGTCTTCCGACCGAGGCGAGCGATGTTGGTTGGTACCGTTCTGTAACTCCGGACGGCTGGATCTATGGTGAACAGCCTCTGACTTCCTTAAAAGTAACCAAAACTTGGGTGGGTTGGGATCTTGCAAAGGGCGATACAGTGCCTGCAGTGACGTTTGCTCTTTATGCCGATGGTAAGCCGGCCCGCTATATCAATGACGAGAAAATTCCCGTGAAAACGCTTATTTCCGGCGAGTCTGTTGTCGAATGGAAGAATCTGCCTACGCAAAATGCGGATAGAAAGCCGATTGTCTATTCAATCAAAGAATTGGAAATAAAAGGAGTGACGCCCAAAGTCTCAAATGATTACACCCCGGACCTTACCGATTTAAAGAATATTCCTCCTGGTGAGATCCGTGTTACCAATACGAAGAAACCGCCAACAACGTCGTCTTCAACGACAACGACGTCGAGCAAGGTAACGACGACGTCGACTACTCCTTCGGAACCGACTGAGCCTTCTACTTCTGCGACTACAAGTTCGTCAACGACTCCTACTTCGTCGAGCTCGACTACAACAATGTCGTCTACGACAAGCTCTTCTTCGACGACGACGTCGAGCAAGGTAACGACGACGACGTCGACTACTCCTTCGGAACCGACTGAGCCTTCTACTTCTGCGACTACGAGTTCGTCAACGACTCCTACTACATCGAGCTCGACTGCAACAACGTCGTCCGCAACGACTACATCGTCCACGGCAAGCTCCACGACTACGAGCGAGCCAGCTCCAGTCCCAACCACCTCGACATCTGAGAGTTTGCCGTCTGTTAACGATGAACCAACTCCTCCTAGTAGCCCGGGTTCGTCTACGCCACGGATTCCGTGGTGGTTGATTGTTCCGTTTATTGGTGTGCCGTTGATTGCGGGTTCTAGTTCTTCGGGATCTTCGGAGCCTACCCCTGTGGTTGACCGTGCGGAACCGGTCGTATCTGAGGAAAACACAAGTACACCGCATGAGCCGGTGCAAAAGCAAGAGCCAGGGAAGCCTGGACAGGCAAAGCAACGCTATCTAGCCAACACTGGTGCAAATACGATGGCCTTGTTGCTCGTCGCATTGGTACTGTTCATCGTTGGTGGAGCATTGCTTATTCGTCGCCGTGCATAGCATATAGATTAGGAAGTTACGGGACGCCCCGTCGTCAGCTTTTGGAGTTGGCGACGGGGCATTTGTGTATCCTCGACCGCCGGAACTGACGAAGTTGCGGAGAATATACAAAACTGGGGCTGAACCTCACCATGCACTGTTGATTTGCGCTGGAGGTGGCTAGGCTTACGCTTTTAGCGGCTGATGGTGTTTGAGCTAAAAATCACATTCAACTTCGTAGGAGAAGTATTACAAAGATCCTACGCTAAGGGTAGGCTAACCTTGTTAGATAAATCCTAATTGATGGGAATTGACATCCTATAAATTGTTTAACGAGGAGAACCTATGCAACTCGATGAATCGTCCAATCTTTCGCTAGCGGCAGGAACGGTGGACAATGCGTCAACTCTTATCGCCAGAGAAAAATCAGAGCATACGAAAGTAGATAAAGCCTCCCAACTCAAGGAGGACTACAAAGTTGGAAAGGCCGCAATAAAACGCTTACAAGAGCCGGTGCGTATGAAATTACGAATCGGACAATTGTTAGTGATTATCTCGGGCGTACTATCAATTGCTCCGTACGTGGCGTTGTTGAAGCTGGGGAAACTATTTCTTGAAGGTCACCGGACTGGGGTTATAGATCAGCAAAAAGCCTGGGAGATTGCATTCATCTTGGTCAGCATCTTTTGCTTCAGCCTTTTTATATATTTTCTAGCTTTATTAATTACTCATTTTGCAGATTTGTCGCTAAAGAATGTTATCCGCCGAAGAATCGTCGACAAGCTGGCAAAAGTTCCATTAGCTTGGTTTTCTCAAACCACTTCGGGTTCGCTTCGCAAAACTCTGCAAGATGATGTTTCGGCTGTCCATATTGTGATAGCTCACGGTCCAGTTGATCTTCTCAATGCGATAGTCACACCATTTTCCTTAGCCGCATTTGCCTTTTATATCGATTGGCGTCTCGGCTTGCTCAGTATGGCGACTATTCCCCTTTATCTCGGAACCTATTCATTGTCTATGAGAGGTATGACTGAGAAAACTGCTGAGCTGAATCAGAAACTAGAAAAGGTTTCCGCAACGATGGTGGAATTCGTTGCAGGCATTAGTGTTGTTAAAGCTTTCGGAAGGGTAGGTCAGGCCCATGGTCGTTATCTAAAGGCTACCGAGGAATTTGGAACCTTCTATTACAACTGGTGCATGCCGTTGGTTTCGATAGCTTGCTTCTCGATGTCTCTAGTGTCCGTTCCCGTGATTTTATTAGTCAACCTTGGCGGGGGTGCGTTACTAATCAATGCCGGGTATGTTGACATTGTCGAGGTAATTACGACGTCATTAATTGCGCTGGTTTTGCCAGGCACCTTTATGACGATTGCTTCAGCTATGTGGGCGTATCAACTTGCTGGTCCGGCAGCAGTTCGCTTGGTAGAGTTGCTCGATTTCGATGAGCTAGAGATAGTCGAATCAGAAACAGCGCCGCTAAGCAATAAAGTCATCGCTCGCAATGTCTCATACGGGTATCAGAAAGCTTCTCTTGCACCGCAAGATAATGTATATGAAAAAGCGCCCGGCTCGTTGGCTGTTGAGGATATCAATCTAGAGCTTGAACCTGGCACTGTTACAGCTCTAATTGGCCCTTCTGGCTCGGGCAAGACGACTTTAGCGAAACTAATCGCGAGGTTCGATGACCCGACACACGGCGAGATTTTCTTGGGTAATCAGGATTTACGGACTCTCGATTCAAAGACTCTGTACTCTCATATCGGATTTGTGCTCCAAGACCCGCAGCTTCTAAACACCTCCATTAAAAACAATATTGCTTTGGGCATGCCAAATGCGTCGAACGCTGAGATAAAAAATGCTGCTAGCGTTGCGCAGATCGATGACTTTATTGATTCGCTTCCCAATGGCTACGACACGGTATTGGGCAGCGACACGAAGTTGTCAGGTGGACAGCAGCAGCGCATAGCTATTGCCCGTGCTGTTCTCAAAGATACGCCGGTGCTCATTTTGGACGAAGCAACAGCTCTGGCCGATCCAGAATCTGAATCCGAAATTCAAAAGGCAATGAGCTCCTTGGTAAAGGGGCGAACGGTACTTGTCATAGCTCATCGTGCAGCGGCGATTCGGGGAGCTGATCAAATTGTGGTTCTGGATAAAGGACGGATCACCGGAATTGGCACTCATGAGCAATTGCTTGACAACCATCATTACAAAAATCTAATGGTGCAATCTGATTCTAAAGGAGGAAAATAATGCGCAGCGTTTTCTGGCTCCCCGGATATAAGCGTTTGATGGGAGATGAGGCGTGGACCAATTATTCCCGCGGATTGAGGTTGGGAATGCTAGCCGGCGCTGTTGCGGGCCTTGCACTATTAGTTCTTTTGCCTGCATCAATGTCCTTAGAAACGGGCCAACAAAGTTGGGGATTAGGTCTGCGAAGCTGGATAGTCGTGCTCGTAGTACTGGCTGTTGCCGGCGCGATAATTGATTTTTATGGTTCGCGTACGAGTTATAAGGGCATTCTCGGGTTTATTAAGAATTTCCACCAAGTAATTGGTGATAAAGTAGCTAGACTTCCGCTCGGAGATTTCAAAGCTGATACCGACGGAAAACTCTCTCGGCTTGTTAGCCAGGAAATGATTAGCCTCGGTGAGTCCCTGTCCAGAGCCTTGTACGGATTACTAAAAGACTTTAGTTCTAGCCTAGTAATCTGCATTGGAGCTTGGTTATGGAGCTGGCAACTCGGTCTTTTGCTGACTGTCGCAATCCCTGTTTTAGTCTTGGTGTTGTGGGGAAATAGGAATCTAATCAATGCGGGCAAAGCTATTTCAGAGCCATCAGAGAATGTGCTTGCTCAACGAATTATCGAGTTCAGCCGTTCGCAAGGAGCAATTCGATCCACTGGCGTAGGCGCCAATTATGCCGAGCTCCAGGAAGCATTTTCGAATAATCTGCGCTTGTCCCGTCGTTCCTTGTGGTGGGAGACAGCCGGCATTGTCCTCTCAGGAATGTTTGCCCAAGCAGTTACCGTCGGAATTATTCTTGTTGCAGTCACATCCGTAATCGCTGGATCCCTCAGTCCGCTACAAGGGATGGTTACCATCGGAATGGGACTTCGATTTATTCGAGTACTACAAGACCTCGGCTCGGCGATCAGTCATTTGGGGGATCGCGCTCAAATGTTAGACCAGATTAACCGAGTAATGGATGCTGCGGAATTGCCAGAAGTTTCTAACTCACGACCTCTTACTAAACCAGGAACGGTTGCGTTACACCATGTGTCCTTTGGGTATGAGCCTACGAAACCAGTTTTGCAAGATGTGTCTTTCACTATTGAACCGGGACAAATGTGTGCAATTGTCGGCCCATCCGGAAGCGGAAAAACTACGATAGCTCGGTTGATTTCGCGCTTCTATGATGTTGATGCCGGCCGTATTGAAGTAGGCGGCGTTGGTGTGCGAGAGCAGCGGATAGAAGATCTAATGGCACAACTATCGATGGTCTTTCAAGATGTGTATCTCTACGACGACACATTAGTGGCAAATATCCGCGTTGGGGATCCTCAAGCCAGCGAGGACAAGGTTATGTGGGCTGCTCAGATGGCTGGAGTTAACACAATTGCTGAGCGGCTTCCGCAGGGATGGGAATCACCTGTTGGTGAAGGAGGAAGCCTGTTATCTGGCGGTGAAAAGCAACGAGTCTCAATAGCTCGAGCGCTGCTAAAAGACGCTCCGATTGTGTTGCTTGATGAAGCAACATCAGCCCTCGATGTTGAAAATGAGTTGCATATAGTGAACTCTATGAACCGGTTGAAAGAAACCTCAACCCTGATCGTTATCGCCCATAAGTTGGAAACAATCAAAAATGCAGACCTCGTTGTAGTCCTTGGAGAAGACGGGCACGTTGAGCAGACCGGTACGCACGACAGTCTTATGTCACAGGAGGGGCGATACCGCGCATTCTGGGAATACAGCATTCAAGGGAAGGGGTGGACCTTGGTCTAGTTGTTATTCGGGTTCTGCAACGTAGATGTTGTGGTGGCAATTGGCTTGTAAGAAATCTCAATGTGGGCAAGTGAAGTCCAAAAACATTGAAATAAGAACGGGAGTAGTTAGATGAAAACCAGAGACTTTATTAACATTGGTATATTTGCCGCGATTTACTTTGTTCTAGTATTTGCATTCGGGATGCTGGGGCTTATTAACCCCCTCATGATGTTCGTGGGTTATGCATTAGGAATTCTGGCAAATGGTGTTGTCATATTTCTTTTGAAATCGCGTGTGCCCAAAATGGGAGCTTTGGGAATTCTTGGACTCTTGGTCGGCGGATTGATGATACTTTCCGGGCATCCGTGGATTGTTGTGCTCGTTTTCCCGGTTCTTGGACTGGTAGCCGATTATCTGTTTTCTCGCGGCAGTAAGTCTCTCAAAGTTCTAGGTTATGCAGTTTTGTCTATATGGTATGTCGTGCCGTGGTTTCCTGTTTTCGTCGATGCGGACGGTTATTATCAGTATGTTGCTCAATCGATGGGCACGGCTTACGCAGATTCAATCAGATGGTTTCTCTCCCCGTGGATGATAACTGGGTGGGGAGTAGGCGTATTTGTTCTAGGTCTTGTGGGCGGAGTGTTCGGCAATGCGATGTTAAATAGGCACTTCCAAAAGGCAGGAATTGCAAAGTGAGCGTAGCCTTTGGCAGCGGCGTTGGTCGAAGCAAACTATACAGCGATAAAACGCTAGCTAGTGCGGCGGATATTATGGCTCATGCTTGTGAACAGCGCCGTCCTGATCCTAGGACAGTTTTATTATCCGTTTTCGTAATTAACGCCTTAGTTATGGGACGTACCGGATTATTGACTGTAGTAATCACAAGTGGCGTGATTTTCATGGCACTGGTAGTAGCGCGTGCGATGAAATGGGCTCTGATCTTCCTATTGGCTCAGAGCTTCCTATTGTTCCTTGCAATAGGACTGCCCTTTCTATGGGTCAATAAAGTTACGGCATTTCTCGTGATTTTGGGTTATTGGACATGTAAGCTTTGCGCAGCTTTTGGCATAGCTGCATATGCTTTTAGAGTCGTTTTTCCAGATGAATTAGTCGCCGCACTTCGCCGTATGCATATCCCGACAGCTGTCACAGTTCCTCTTGTAGTATTGTTTCGCTTCATTCCTACAGTGTTTAGTGAGTATCAAGCTGTGCGCGAGGCAATGGCCTTGCGTGGGATTCAAACTGGTTGGAAAGCTTTATTACGGCCATTTGCGTACTTAGAGTTTGTGCTAGTTCGCTTGTTGTTTTCGTGCTCTCGTATTGCCGATGAGATGACAGCAGCGGGAATGGTTCGAGGCCTTGGTTCCAAAATACAACCAACCACGCTAAAACCCCTTAAGTTCGGTTTCCGTGACCTGCTGTGGCTAATCGTAATTGCTTTGTTGACCATCGTGGTGTGGAAAACCAGAAATATTACCTTGATTCCCGGGGGCTTTCAGTGAGTACATCAATTAACGCTGTCTCCTTTACTTATCACAATGAAGCAGATGAGACAGTACTCCCACAGGGCAGTGGCGCTGTAACAAATATTTCTATGGAGTTTCCTCCTGGAACTTGTACGCTGATTACAGGTAGATCAGGCTCAGGGAAATCAACGGTTCTGAAATTACTCAATGGGCTTATTCCCGAACTCCATACTGGAGAAATGACTGGGTATACCGAAGTCGATGGTTTAAACACTTCTAAGACCGATATTCAAGTTCTGGGGCGTAAAGTGGGCACGGTTTTTCAAAACCCGAGATCCCAGTTTTTTACCGCTACAGTTTTGGAAGAATTGGCCTTTGCCAGTGAGAATTTTGGTGATGTTCCTCAGTTAATTGCTGATCATTCTGCAAAAGCTCTAAACCGTTGGAATATTACGCATTTCGCACTGCGTAAATTAAGTGAGCTTTCTGGAGGGGAGCTTCAGCTCGTCGCCTGCGCTACAGCGACCGCGGGGCCACAGCGCATTCTTTTGTTAGATGAACCAACTTCGAATTTATCGCCAACCAAAATTGATTCGTTTACTGAAGTCATTCAGGACCTAAAGGGATCTGGATGGACTGTGATCATCGCTGAGCACCGAGTTTACCCTCTGAAAGGAATTGCAGACCAGGCTGTTGTGATGGAAAACGGGCGCATTATTGAGCGCATGACTGGCGATGAATTCTTTAATTTGTCTGAAAAACGCAGAAGAGATTTGGGACTACGTACTTTGTCGCGACCTGCGGCTGCTTTGGAAAGAAATGATGCACAATCTACGCCTGATAAAGGCATAGAGATTTCAAACCTTCGCTATAAGTATGGAAGACGTCTTGTGCTGAATATTCCTCGACTGCACCTTCCTGCAGGAAAGGTAGTGGCGTTGACTGGTGAAAATGGGGCAGGAAAATCGACTTTCGCGCGAAACCTCATTGGGCTGGCAAAGCCAGAACGCGGTTGCACGATTTGCTTTAATGGAAAACCATGTAAGTCTGCAGATCGTCAACAGCTGAGTGCTTTAGTAATGCAAGACGTTAATCGGCAATTGTTCGCTGAAACAGTTCAAAGTGAAGTTAGCTTGGGAGTTGATTCTATATCGGCTCAGCAGGTTGACCGACTACTGAAAGATCTCGATTTGGATGAGCTGAGGGACAGGCATCCAATGACGCTGTCAGGTGGACAAAAGCAGCGCGTGGTGATAGCGAATGCTCTAGCTAGTGACGCTCAGTTATATGTGTTCGACGAACCTACCTCGGGTGTGGATCATCGTCATTTGATGGCGATTAGCTCGCAGATTCGTGCTATTGCCGCGTCTGGTAAAAGCGTCTTAGTGATTAGCCATGACGCGGAGTTTATTGGTGAGGTCGCAGATATGCAGCTTGATTTGAAACCCATACGTGCTGAGACAGACGTTCAACTGTTGCAGTGAGATGTGGCTGCGAAGGAAGCCTGCCATCAGACGAGAAAGTCATGCAATTGTAGGTTTAGCTATTTTGGTAGGCGTGTTAGTTATGTTATTGAAGTGAAGTGAGTTAATTTAAATCCATGTTTAATAAACGAGTTGTGTCTTCCCTTACTGTCGCGGCGCTTGCCGGTGGAATTTTGGCTTTGCCGGCGATGGCAGAAGACGGGCAGTTGGTACTGCCTAATTTAGTTGGGGAAAGCCCAGTGGATTTGCCTGCCAGCTTTGATGCAGCTTCGCTGCTTCCGGCTGGGCTTCCTGGGGTGGGGGAGACAACTCCTAGCTTTATTCCTGGCATCGCTAATGGCGTGGATGTGTCAGGTTGGCAGCACCCCGGCGGGGGCGCTATTAACTGGGGACAGGTGCGCACGGACGGGCATTCTTATGCTTTCGTGAAGGCATCGGAAGGCGAAACTTGGAGCAATGAGCACATGCTTGCCGATGTCCACCAAGCTGTCGCTGCTGGCCTCAAAGTGGGTACCTATCACTACGCGCGGCCCGCAGGGGACCCTATTGCGCAAGCACAACACTATGCGGCGCAGTACAATGCTGCAGGTACTCATCACCTGCCACCTGTGCTGGACTTAGAAGTTGCAGAAGGCAAGTCGCCGGAGCAACTCGCCCAGTGGACGCGTGCCTTTCTTACCGAGCTGCAGTCAGCAACGGGTCGGGTTCCCATGGTGTATACCTACCGTTATTTCTGGATTGAGCAGATGGGTAACACCACTGAATTTGCACAGTATCCCTTGTGGCTCGCGGCATACCAAGCAACAGCGCCTGCCCCAGTAGGCGGGTGGGACAAGTTGGATTTTTGGCAGCGGTCTGATTCTGGTCGCGTCAACGGCATCGCTGGCAATGTGGATCTCAACCTATTTAACGGCACTGATGGACAACTAGACCTGTTTGCCTTGGGTAATTTAGAGGCAGCTGGTGGCAAGCTGGATGGGCTACACATCAACAATGGCCCTGACCTGGGCGCAAATTCCACGGTACTAATCGGTGCCATTTTGGCTGTTGCTGCAGGAGCCATGGCTGTACCTGCACTCGCCGATGTCGCATCGAAGGCTGATGTCGATGGAATTACCAACGTTGTCACGGACTTGATTGCTAACAATAATCTGCCCATTGAACAGCTTGAAACCATGGCACAAGG
>JAXFXA010000056.1:0-4875 GCA_034091885.1 Corynebacterium sp. | reverse complement strand
AAGGTCATGGGCATCCGAAAGCACCTTAATGCGCGTTTGCACCAAGTCGGCTGCGATGGCGAACTTCTCACCGTCGTAGTCTTCTGGGAAGTCGGTGTACTCCGTGAGGTAGTTGCGCAGACGGAATGCGAACTCTTCCGAATCCAGCAGACGAATCTGGTCAGCGTTGATGGCCTCAAGCTTCTTTTGGTCAAAGCGTGCTGGGTTACCCAGAACATCCTTGATATCGAAGTTAGCAACCAAGTCATCAATGGAGAAGATGTCCTGATCCGCAGACAGCGACCAGCCCAACAGGGACAGGTAGTTGAGCATGCCCTCTGGGATGATGCCGTTATCGCGGTGGTTGAATAGGTTGGACTGTGGGTCACGCTTGGACAGCTTCTTATTGCCCTCCCCCATTACGAATGGAAGATGGCCGAACTCAGGAGTAAATTCCGCGATACCAATCTGCTTAAGCGCCTCATAAAGGGCGAGCTGACGTGGCGTTGAGGACAGCAGGTCCTCGCCGCGCAACACATGGGTAATCCCCATAAGTGCGTCATCCACCGGATTAACCAAAGTGTAAAGCGGTGCACCATTGGAGCGCGCCACCACGTAATCCGGCTGCGTGGAGGACTTAAACGTCATTTCCCCACGCACGAGGTCCGTCCACGACCAATCTTGATCCGGCATGCGCAGACGCCATACCGGCTGGCGCCCCTCCGCCTCATACTGCGCGATCTGCTCAGCGGTGAGATCGCGGTCAAAGTTGTCGTAGCCCAACTTAGGATCACGGCCGGCAGCCTTGTGACGTTCCTCCACTTCCTCTGCGGTGGAATATGCCGGGTACACCAGGTTGGCATCTTTAAGCTTCTGCAAAACATCAGCATAAATATCCATGCGCTGTGACTGGCGATAAGGCTCGTGCGGACCACCCTTTTCCACGCCTTCATCCCAATCCAGCCCCAGCCAAGTCAAAGAATCCACAATGGCCTGATAGGACTCTTCCGAGTCACGCTGGGCATCAGTATCTTCAATACGGAAAATCAGCTTGCCGCCGAGGTGACGAGCATATGCCCAGTTAAACAGTGCAGTACGAACCATGCCAACGTGTGGCGTACCTGTTGGGGACGGACAAAAACGAACGCGAACTTCTTTAGTCATGCTCTTCATGCTAGTCCATTCCACAATTCCCCCAGTAAAGGGGTGAATCACTTCATCCGATGTCGCTAAATGAAAATATTTTCCATTTAGGGCTAGCGCTTATTGAAAACACTTGTCTATAGTACTGATGTCACGATTCTTCATTGTGAATCTGCAGCTACAGCTTTCTTGCAGTAAACAACAAACAACTTTCTGCAGATCCTTCTCATATAAGGACGCAATACATGCCTTCGAGTACTACTTCCTCCGCACGCCGCCGCGCCCACATTCGCCGCGGTCTTATCGCGACAGTCTCCGCTTTCTCCCTCGCTCACCCCGCCGTAGTGTGGGCAGGGCCTGACGATGGCAAGACAATAGCCACCCAAACTCACGTCGACTCACCAAAGGCCTTCGCCTCTGCTGATGGTTTTGCATTATTCAATAACATTGAGGGCAATCCCGTTCCACTGGATGACTCTGTCATGTGGCTGGGCAAGGGCTACGACGTCAAAGACGAAAAACACAAAAAAGCCACTTACCAGTTCGAACTACCTACAGATGGCCCAGGAAAAGAAAAGTTTTCTGCATTTGGGAAACCTGGGTCCATTGTTTATTCCTCCCCTGCTGTTGCAGGTTACAACCAAGACCCGGTGTGGTGGGGTTATGGCGCTGATTCTGGCATCGATATGTCAAAGTTCCGCGGCAACCTTGCATACCTTGACCTTGTAGCATTCGAAGGTCCCGGTGAGATGGCTTTCTTTAGTTACAACGAAGAGACTGGTCCAGATTTCCTACTGGGAACCCCCGAGGGATTCCCAAAATCTACTACACTGGCACAGAGTGAGCACACACACAACTACACTCTGTTTACCAAGCCAGGCCGGTATGAATTAACTTTCCGCACCACCGCGCGTGGTAAAGACGGTTCTTTCATTACCAGCAAGGACCACAAACTCGCGGTGCAAGTCGGTGGATTACGCCCCTCTGCTGACAAGACCCCTTCCTTAGAGCAGCGCTATAAGGCTGCTCCTACCGGAGACACCACCGGCTATTCCTTATCGCTCACGCCACATGCTGGGCGAGAAAATCCTGGCGATGAAAATCTAACCGATATTACATTCACTGCACCTAAGCACGTCGAAGGCACAGTGACCTTCCTCATAGACGGTTACTTCCTTGCTGACGCTCCCGTTAAAAACGGCACAGCACAACTCAATGAGATGCTGGGAGCCCAAAAGTCAACCATCCAGGCTGTGTTCACACCCAAAGGCACAGCCACTGGGGCACGCTGGATTTCCAGCGGACTCACATACCAGCCAGGGATAACTGAGAAATCGGGCGAGAGCGAACCCACATGGGATGAGTCTTTTGAAGTACAGCACTTTGGTGTATCGGAAAGCACCGAACTTGACGACGGCGAGTTCACCATGAAGTTTAAGCCAGCAGGGGTATCTCCAGATGGAGAGCCTCTAAGCGAAGCCTATTTTCAAGCTGAAGATGATGCCTTCAAAGGTCACCTCTTGATCGAAGAACAAGGCCCTTATTCAAAATACTTCACGGAAATTATGGCTACCGAGATCGTTAATGGAGTAGCCCAAGCCATTTTTGCAGACGATGACTCCCCCGCAGGCAGGCGCTTAAAGGTCACCGTCATACCTCATTCCAGTTTGGAAAAAGGCTCTTTCTCCAAGATTGTGACGGATTCCTACACCAGAGACGGTGACTTTTCGTTCGAAGGCGACCTTCTAGATCCCGATAACGATACGCTTGACGATGCCCCTGCTCCCGCAGCACCCGTCGCACCTGCTCCTGCGCCCGTAGCTCCAGTTGTACCGTCAAATAACTCACAACTATCAGGCCCTCTAAACCCACGCTTAAAGCCAGTTGCCAAAGGCGATACAGGCGCACAACCAGGCGAAGAAACTGCGATAGAACTCGATAATGGCGCAGTTAAATTCTCTACTCGTGTCAACGACATCACGGGCGGACTCTCCCTTGATGTGCTCGATGCTACAGGTACTGGTGACGATAACGGGGCTGGTAAGGATTCGGAGATTTGGCGCCGACTCGACGCCGTAACATTCATGCTCGGTGCCAGCGCACAACACAACGTTGATGGTTTGGCAGCAGCTTCAGCCTTGCGCGAAGCTGGCCTCGAGGGAGAAAAAGCATACGTCTCTGCACCGGAACTGGCAGGTCTTCGCAGCTACTTCAGCCGAGATGATCTTACAGATTATCGGGGCTCTGACTACGAAATGATCCTCGAACCACTTGAGATTCCCGAGGGCGCAACCTGGGCATTGCTTGGCAACAATAATGGCACCTACGCTATCGGGGCGGGCTCTGCTGAATCGGTCGGCAACGTCCTTAACACCAATGGTGCCCAGAACGTCGCTCTCACTTGGGCCTTCAGCAAACCCGGAACCTATCGCTTTGCGGCCAAGACAAAGCGTGATGCACTTTTACGCGCAAGCGAGTCCGCCAAACGGGACCTGGTCTTTAAAATTGACGATAGTCACGCGATCACTGCTCCTGTTAAACCAGCTCCCGTACTTCCCACCCCAGTGGACTCATCTCCGGTAGTTCTCGACCCTTCTACTCCACCTAATGACACGACTGGTAAGCCTGCACCGGAAGTTTCCCAACCAACCAAGCCTGGCCCCAATGAGGAAACCAAGCCCGCAGGAACCCGCGTAATTCTGGATCACGGCCACGTTGACATCGCCGCTCACTTTGAAGACGGCACGTTTGACACCCGTATTAAAGACGACACAGCGATTGTGAAATTAGGAACACACTTCCGCAACCCTAACGATGTTGTCCTCGGTGTCAATGACGCTACATTGGTTGACACTGCTCGTTTGACTAAGCGGGGTATTAGCGTCGGCCCTAACCCACCTGCCCGTGTGTACCTCGCCCCAGAGCAGCAACAGCAAAACGCAATCTGGCCTGGATACAACACCGAGGGCATTGACTACTCGCAGTTCACCGATGGCGTCAAGTTCAACCTCGAGCCAATATCGGTTCCTTCCGGTGCGTACTGGGGTGCCTTCGCTTCTGGTGGGCTCGGTAGCAGCAACGAAGTGCTGTTGGATTCTGCTTCTGGGAAGCATTCTTTTGACACCGGTTTTGCTCGCCATGCACACGTCGGCTGGCTATTTAGCCAACCTGGTGTCTACACATTCAACGTCTCTTACAGTGCAACCACTGCCTCTGGCGCCGTCAAGTCAACCCCACGCATTCTGACCTTCGCGGTGGGCGATAGCGCCATCACGTCTGTTGCCAACGGCTCAAATCCAGGCACCGCACCAGCTCCTGCACCAGCACCAGCACCAGCACCAGCACCAGCACCAGCACCAGCACCAGCACTTGGGAAGTCTAACGGCGACGGTGAAACTCCGCATGCCGACACCACGAATTCCCCGGTTAATCAAGGCTGGGCTTTCACATTGAATTTGGCTAGCCCTTTGTCCCTGCTGTGGTTACTCCTTCCCGCAACCGTCCTCACGGTAGTTCAAATGTTCATGCCGTTTATTCAGTCTTGGTTAAAGAATTTACTTCGCTAGACATTTCACCCCAGATGTAAATTCTTGATTCCCCACAAAATTTCATTTCCAGAAAGGAAGACGCAATAATGTATCGCAATTCGATTTTCGCGAGAAAATCACTAGGTCTTGTGACCGCAATTATCACTGCAATTGTTTTGGTAGCAGCAATGCTGCACAGCGCAGTCTCGCACGCTGCCGATGGCCC
>JAXFXA010000055.1:0-48314 GCA_034091885.1 Corynebacterium sp. | reverse complement strand
TCGATTTCTGCAGCTAAGCGATAATTTATCTCACTATCAATGTGCGGGCGCAGCTCACTGACGCTGCGTGCGGCGTCAGGAGTTTGTAAGAGCACTAGTGCCACCGCGCCAAGAGCCAGCGGATGACGTAGCCCGCCTAGTCCCACGAGGTAAAGCGGAAGCACTAGAATAATGAACTTCTGAGAATCCCGCAGCAGCCCCGCGCCGGGGACATGCTCTATCACCTGGGCCAGACCCTGCGGCCATAGCCAAGCGGCCAAGGGAATGATTAGACCACAGACCGCCACGACCACTACCGGAACTAAGGTTTCACGGTGAACCCGCCGCAGCCCCCACATTGCCAGCGCAACCAGAACTAGGCCGAACAGGGCAAAACCTACATGGCGCGAATCCGGTACGGCATGGCCATTCCATATCCCGCCCAAGCTCAGCAAAGAACCCAACGTACCCACCGCTTCTTCTGCGCGTGGAGCGAACATTGTCACCGCAGCTAAGGAATCCATCGCTGCATTCGCTGACACATTGGGCCGTACTGCTGCAATGACCCCAGGTACCAGCCACGGCATACTGAGCAGCAGCGCAATACCCGCAGTTAAGACCCGTCGTCCCGCGCCGCACACCACAACCGCGATAGTGCCCAGCAACAGTCCCGTGGGGGTCAACGACACCACCCACAATCCCAGCCAGGCCAGCCACCAGCGCCGCGACAGACTTGCTGCGACTAAAACCGGCAGCCACCACGCCGCGACCGCCACCGACCAATGCCCTTGCAACAACCGCTCAATGACATACGGGTTGCACACCGCCAGCGCCACAGCCGGCCACGTCGTGCCTTGAGGTGTTCCTAGCCGTGCCAAGCACCAACCGCCATAAGCCGCTACGCTTGCCGATGCCACCAGTAACCCCTTCACCAATATCACCGGAAAGGGCAAGACAGAAAGCACTGCATCTTGGGGTACGTTGCGGGCTGGAAGTTCTCCCGCCCCGAAGTTGGCCGCAATTCGGCCAAAGTGCTCTACCACCGCCATATCGCGATGCAACAATTCCCCAGGCAGAAAGAAGGGCCACGTCACGCATGCGATAAACGCGAGTGCAACCGCTAGGGTTGCACTAGAATTGACGAGTCTTGGCATAGACAACCGCCGTCCGCAACAGCAAGACAACACCCACAAATGCGAGGACCCAACCTACTACGGCGGAAATTCTCACCCAGCGCACGGTGGCGTTGACCCGATCAACCGCCGCAATCTGGGAGTTTTCATCCCACTCAAACTGCGCCGAGAAAACCGTTTGACCTGCACGATCAACCAGTTCTATATTCTCCAGCTGTGACAGAATTTCCCCTGTTACCGGCTCTACCCAGATGGTGCGGGCAAAGGAATAGTTAAGGGGGGCATCGGCAAGCAATGATGCAACCTGGAGCCCTGTGCGCTCTTGGTAGAAAACAAACGCAGGAATATCGCGGAACTTTTCCTCACCACGGTAATCAATCGGCACTGTCTCCTGTGCCACCAGATCAAAATAAGGATAAGAACGTTGCTCCGTACGGGCGGGGAAAAAAGCCGTCACACCATCAAAATCACCGAGTGCCACCTTCGATGACTCTGCGTCCTTGGCGTGAGAAAACATCCCTAGAGAAAACATCCCTGTACCGGAAGCGCTTTGTTGGGTGTTCGCACCGGACATTGGGTAAGTCGACTCGCGGTTTAACAGACCTTCTTGGCTGAGGGCAAAGGAATTATCGCCTGCGGTGAGCGTGACCGTGTTGTGAAAGCCAACCGCCCCAGTCGTGTCCACCTTGTTAGTGGTGACATGGCGCAGCAAGGTTGCTGGCTGCGTAGTGTCTCCAACGTGGGCATTGTCGCTGTGCGCTGTGCTGGTGTGATCAATATCCCGTGCCAGCGGTCTGCTCCGCTCAGCGAACCACCCCGGCGCGGAGGTGCCAAGAATTAACAAAATGAGACCAACTAAGGCAGTCACACGGGGACGAGGCATTACAGTAGTATGTCCAATCAGCGAAAAGAATGCACGCACAGATGAAAGGCGGGAGTTAACATAGCTACCTTACCGCAGCATCTGCCCGGTCTGGATGGGATCCGTGCCATTGCCGCCCTGGGAGTGGTGGTAACGCACGTTTCTTTCCAAACCGGTACTGGCTGGGCCCTGGTGGAGCGTTTTGACTTCTTTGTTGCGGTCTTTTTTGCCCTCTCTGCCTTTGTGTTGTGGCGCCGTCCTTTGAACCCGCATTATTTGCCAAACCGTCTGGCACGGTTGGCGCCGGCGTACATTGTTTGTGTTGCGGCGGTACTATTGTTGCTGCCGGAGAATCGACACGTGGGCTGGCTGCGCGCAGTTGTCAACCTCACGGCTACACAGATCTATATTCCCGATGCCCTTGTTCCGGGGCTTACCCACTTGTGGTCATTGTGCGTGGAAATTGCGTTTTACCTGCTTCTCCCTCTAATGTTTTGGACCTTGCGGGAACGGAAGCCGGCTACCCGCATCACGGTCATCCTCGGCGTGAGTGCCTTGTCGTTGCTCTGGCCGTGGCTGCCATTTGTGGCTGACTATTCTTCTGGAAGTATCAATTTCCAGATCTGGCCGCCGTCATATACTTCATGGTTTGCCGTGGGGCTCATTGCTGCTGAGATTGAACCGCGCTTGTCTGCCAGAAACGCTGTGTTTGAGCGTGCGTTACGTCACCGGACCCTGTGGTGGGTAGCAGCGCTAGCAATAGCGTGGGTGTCATCCCGGGAATGGTTTGGGCCGCTCGGTTTGGTACACCCCAGCCCGGCGGAGTTCAACCGGCGAGTTGTTGCCGGTGCTCTTTTCGCTCTTTGTGTGGTGTGGCCCTATGCGCTGAATACGCGTGAGGGATTTGTGCACAAGCCGTTGTGGCAGTGGTTGGGTCGGATTTCCTATTCCATCTTCCTCTGGCACGTGGCGGTTCTAGCAGTGATATTTCCACTGGCAGGTATCCGTTTGTTTTCAGGTGATGTGAGTGATTTTATTGTTGTTTTGGCTCTGACCGTTGCGGCAACTGTGGTGGTAGCACACGCGAGTTATGTCCTGGTTGAGGCGCCGGCGCGAGCATACTTCCAACGGCGGTTAAAGCCAGTAGTTGAACAAGGACCTCATCACCGGCGTAAAACTGCGCCGGCCACGCCCCGCGCGCGAGCATAGCTCCGGCCATGAGCATCAATGTGGCTGCTAAATAATCGGCGCGAATGGTAGTCCACCGGACAACCGCCCAGCTGGCCACCGTAGTGGCAATTGCTACGGGATGCACCAACCCGAGCGCTAGTACCAGAAATAGTGCAGGTAGTACCTCCCGCCAGGCCATTACGCTAGTAGCGGGAGCATTTCGCGCTCGCGGGGAAACATCCTCGTTGGTAGTAGGTGACTCCTCGTGAGCGCGAATGGTCACGCGACGCGGTAAGTATGAGCACAAGACCAAGCACACTAACAGTGTGATAAGACCTATGGTGCCGCCGCCAAAAAGCGCGGTGCGGTAAAGCGCGTTTGCCTTAAACTCCTGGTGGAAGTCTCCGCCTACACCGGCCGGCAGGACATAAGCCTGCATATCGGCATCAATTAAGCGTGGTGCAAGCTCTAGCTCACCGATGAATCCGCGCAACCCTGGGTTAAAAGCAGTACCAGGCAATAAAAGTCGGTCATTATGTGCAGGAACTATCTGTGCTCCAGAAGACTGATACGTGCCTTTTCCAGAAACAACATCCTGCTGGGTATCAGTCAGTGTCACCCATCGCGCACGGGTATGTAGCTGATGTTTTCCGGGGACAAGGGAAATGGTATCGCCGGGCTGGTATTCGGTGCCGTCGATGGCAACGGGCCAATCTTTCCCCGGCGCGCGCTGTGCAGCAAGATGCAGATTCATCGGCCGCGGGACGGTAAATTCGCGGATGATGACGCCGGTATCTAACGTGAGGCGTTGAAAGAGATATTGTTGCACGTTAGGGGAAGTATCGGGCACGGTAACGGTGCGATGGGCTCCTTTCACCTCAGCAATTCCGACGTGTTCGGTCAATTCCACACGGACGTGGTCGGTGTTGCCGCCGGGAACGCGGATGGTGGTGGGCGTATTGCCCACAATGCGACGGCGAACACGGGCATCATCGGCACCGTGGACAATGACGGTGGTGTCTGCGGTGGTAGTGATGGTGATTTCTGGTCCGCCCGCGATGTCTAGCCACCCTAATTGTCCAGGGGCAGGCCACCACGCTGTGGTGGGATCAGTATCTGCGGCGGCAGTGAGTGAGCGCGCAGGGTTGGCACCGCCGAAGGCAGAAGCATCGGCAGCTTGCGAGGAGGCAGAAAGGTGCAGGCCGCCTTCGGTTACGGTGACGCGCTTGCCTGCCGATGCATAATCGCGTTTTCTATTGTTGGTCTTCACGGGATCGCGCGGCGCCTGGGGAGCTGACGCCGGACCGTGAAGGGTGCCAAAGTTGCGGTCGATAAGCGCGGGGGTATCGGTAACAATCTGCGCATCAGAATCTACTAATTCCACCGGACCCGTCTGGCCGAGCATATCGAGGACGCTGATGATTTCACCTCCACCTGCGACACGGGTGGGTGCATGGTCAGTGTGATTGAACTCGCTAAGCAACAGCTGTGGCTGCTCGGGCAAAATGGTGATATCAATTTCGCCGAAAGTGTGGCGAGTACCCGGAAGCGCGGCCGGATCGAACTGGGGCAGCAATTGTTCTAGATCATGTCGGTATAACACCACCCCAATACCGAGGCGCTGTAGCGCGGATGCGGCAGCGGCCGGATCGTAGTCAAGTACTGCCATTACCCCGTCTAGTGAGCGAATAGTTTCCGGCGGTACCAAGGGAATGGCGTCGCGGAAGGCGAGGGGGGCATCGATAAGCGGCTGCGCAGGCTCATCCCTGGTCCAACCCCATGTCTGGCGGGCGAAGGACGCCGGCGGGTAGATGAGAGTGCGAGTTTGCGAGGCATTGTCGTTGATGAAATCCGCAGCCTCATACCAGTATGCAGGGATTTCAGAATAGCTCCCTTGCGGCAAAAGACGCAGCGACCACGCCGGCGCTGTGGCCGCCACTAAGACTGCTGCGGCAAGAGCACCGACAGCTCGCCTGCGGGCCTGCGCGCTAGGAGACAACTGCTGGGAAGATGCCGCAGTCGCGGCGGGCGCTGACCAACCGGCAAGCACCTGACCTGCCGCTGTAAAACCAAGAGCAAGTGGCAACCGCACCAGTGCATCAAATTTGTGAACATTACGCATAAACGCGCCGGAGCCATCCAAAAAATCCAGGTACCAACCCCAGTGCATACCCATTATCACCAGACCGGTTACTAACATGGCCGCCCACATACGGGGCAAACGCTTTAGCCCCCAGAGACCAATGGCAGCCACTGCACACGTGGCCACAACTAAGACTGGCTCTGCTGTGAGCACAACACCAGCTGTGCGTTCCGTATCAACAAAGGGAGACCAGCTGGTAGTTCCCCGCAAGATCTCCGCCGCATTCATCCAGCGGGTGGTCACAAAAGCTGATTCGATGTAATCCGTAAACGGTGGCGAATACTTACCCAGGATGAGCAAAGGCCCAATCCACCACATACTGACAAGGAAGCAGCCGCCCAACCAGCACAAGCCCGCCTTAAATTCTCGCCTCCACAGCCAAATAACGGCTGCTGGAACGCACGCGGCCAGGGTTGCTGTCGCGTTGACCGCGCCCATCAAAGCCACAGGGATGACCGCAGCTGCTGCGTGCGGACGCCGCAATAAAAATGGTGCCACTACCCACGGAGCCAACATCACAGGCCACGTCTCCGAAGAAATAGTGGTCAGCCCGCCCACAACACGTGGGCTCAGCGCATAGGCCATACCACCAGTAAAAAGCCACCACGGGTGGGAAAGCCCCGCGCGTCGAGCACAGAAAACAAAACCCGTATAGCCCACTGCCAGCACCAGCCACCACCACAAACGCTGGGCAATCCAGTCGGGGAGAAAGTCAGTGACTAGAAAAAACAAGCCGTGCGGAAACTCATATCCATACGCCTGGTTTTGTAACTGCCCTAAGGTAAAAGTTGGTGAATAAGCATCCAGTGCGCCAGCAAGGAAACCGCCAGGGTTGACGGTTAAATCCAACTTGGTATCTGCAGCAATCTGGCCTAAGGGCTGTAAAAACACCAAAAGGCCCAGCAACGCTAGGCCAAAGAAATTATGAACGCGAGCCATACTCAGGGCTGCCCAGCACCGCTTCCGATGCCGGAACAGTGTTGCCCACCGGCACCGTATCTTGTCCGCTGAACTGCGCCACACCAATAATTGTCACAATTCCCAGGGCAATACCCACAACGATAGTGCCCAGAGCTGGACCAAAAGGAGCAGATTTCATTTAAAAGTACTCTCCATCGTTTTCTGCAGTGGCATCAATGTCTACATCGTCTAAATCTTCTGAGATGTCTGGGACAACAAACACGGGGCAGCCAGCATGGCGCACAACGTATTCTGCTGTGGAATTATTCCACCAGCCCTTAATTCCCGTCAATGCGCGGGCGGCCTGGATACCAAGTGGCTCCCATGCGGTAAGAATCTCGAGCGTGCAGGGACGCACATAGCGCGCTGCATATTCCATGGCGCGGTGTGCGGTTGCAGAACCGTCATACGCAATGAGCATGGTGTGGTCAGAAGACATAATTGATATCTTAACCGTGTCGTTTCCCAAATCGCGGATTGTCCGGCACACTTATAAGCGATGTTTAGCACGCTCGCGTCCGCACGCGCCGCCCATTTTTCCGTAGGCGCTTGCTTCGTGCTTGCTTTAGCAGGGTGTACACCGGCTGATAAGGCCGCACCGGACGTTGACGCAACTGCTTACACCCCAGTAGAACCCGCAACTTCTGGCCAAACAGCACCGTCTCCGGCGGCCACCTCAACCACCGTTGCACCGCTGCCAGACTGGGCGCCTAAGACCACGCGGGACAAAGTTGCGCTACTCATGATGCCAGGTGTGAGCAATTACGATGACGCCTTGGCCAAACTTAACGCCGGAGTCGGAGGAATTTTTATTACCAGCTGGGCCGATCCAGCCCTCCTTACTGAGCCCGGCCGCGATATTGCCGCGCTGCGTGAAGCCGTGGGCCGCCCCTTCGATGTCGCCATTGATTTTGAAGGCGGCCGCGTACAACGGTTCTCTGAGGTCTTCGGTAGCTATTTGCCGCCACAACAACTGGCGGCTACCCATTCGCCGGAACAGGCGGAGGAATATGCGTATGGCATCGGCAAGCAATTGGCAGCTCGCGGTATAACGGTGAACTTTGCGCCTGTGCTGGATATTGATGCAGCGGGTCTGGCCATCGTGGGCGACCGTGCCTTTTCAGCGGATCCGCAACTGGCTGCTGACTATGGGGTGGCATTTGCGCGAGGCATGCAGCGCGCCGGGATTGAGCCGGTGTTCAAGCACTACCCTGGCCACGGCCGCGCTTCTGGGGATACGCACCTGAATCAAGCCACCACGCCGCACCTTAATGACTTGACTGGCTCTGATCTGGTGCCTTTTATTGACTCCATCGCGGAATCTCCCGCTGCCGGTGTGATGGTGGGGCACCTAGTAGTTCCGGGGTTGGGGGCGGAGCTAAAACCAGCGAGTATTAATGATCATGCCTATGGTCTGTTGCGTAATTATCACGACTTTACAGGTGTGGCTTATACGGATGATTTGACCGGAATGGCTGCAATTACTGACCACTACACGCCCGAACAAGCCGTGGCACTAGCAATCGGTGCAGGAGCTGACCAGGCTTTATGGTCTACTGCAGTGGACATTAATGCAGTGATTGACTTCGCGGAGCATGCATCTGTGGATCCCCAGCGGTTGGAAGCGGCGGTAGCGCGGATGGTTGCTCGGTTGGATACCTTGGATTAAGGGTTTACCCTATCTACGTGAGCAAAACTAAGGTTTGGGTGCTACTTATTGGCTTGCTGGTGGGACTATGTGCCATCGCTGGCGTGGCGTATGCCGCAGATATCGTCACCGGACAAGATAAGACTCCACGCGGCATCAGCGTGGGCGGGGTAGATATTTCGCGTATGCAGCGCGCGGACGCCATTGCCAAATTAGAAGCACAGCTTGGCGATGCCAGCGCGCATCCCGTCACCATCCATGCCGGTCAGCGTACCGCGACCTTCGTGCCTGCCGATGCCGGAATGACCCTCAATTTTGTCGGCGCGGTGGATTCCATTCCGCAGCAATCGATGAATCCATTCCACCGTTTAGCCGCTTTCTTTGGCGCGCCACAAGAAATTGACGTGCCCACTGACATCGATGACGCTGCTTTTTTACCAGTGCAAGCGCGTCTCCAAGACGAATTGCGTGTCGATCCTACCGATGGCAACGTGACCCTAGACGGCGGCCGCGTCAACGTCACTGACGCGAAACTAGGACAAATTGTTGAAAGCTCAGTTCTTCGGGAAGCAATGAGCACACAGTGGTTGCATCCAGAGGGCGTTCACGCCGAGGTCACCGCTACCGACCCAGTTATTAACCAAGAAAAAGTGGAGGCAATGGCACAGGGGGACGCCGCCACTGCTGTGGGCAAACCACTGGTTTTGCGTGGCACAGACAACGCGACCGCCACTGTGGAACCAGAGCAGATTGCGACCTTTGCTCGCGTTGAGCGTGCCGATGACAACCTAGTCATTGCTGTCGATAATGAGGCAGCGAAAGGTGCCTTCGGTGAGCCATTGGCTGAAACCGAAACCCCCGGTGAAAACGCACGAATTTCCTTTGCTGGTGGTACGCGCCACGTTACACCTAGTGTTGATGGCACCATCATCGACTGGGAGCCCACCCTGGCTGACCTGCACGCCCGCGTGGTGGGTCAGATGCCACGGCAATGGGATGCGAGTTACAAAGATGACCCCGCAGAATTTACAACTGCCGATGCCGAAGCCGCCACCTTCGACCAAGTCGTTGGCGAATTTACTACCTCGGGTTACTCCGCAGCGTCCGGCCGCAACATTGAGCTGACAGCGCAAATCGTCGACGGTGCCGTAGTCAGCCCTGGTGAGACCTTTTCTCTCAACAACTACACAGGTCCGCGTGGTGCTGCTCAAGGATTCGTGGAATCCGGCATTATTATCGACGGCCACGCGGGCACCGCAGTCGGTGGCGGCATTTCACAATTTGCCACCACGCTGTATAATGCTTCGTATTTTGCCGGCATGGAAGATGTCACCCACACCCCGCACTCCTATTACATCTCCCGCTATCCTGCTGGCCGTGAAGCTACCGTCTACGAAGGCGCCATTGACCTGCAGTTTAAAAACACCACACCGTACCCGGTGCAAATTCGCACGTCATTTGGCGGTGGTTCTATCACGGTTCAGCTCATGGGAGTAAAAACCGTCGATGTCCAAAGCACCAATAACGGCCGGTGGGCGGTAACCCAACCAGCCAGCCGTGTAGTTTCTGGTGCTAACTGTTCCCCATCCTCCGGCGCACCAGGGTTTACCACCTCTGATACCCGTACTGTGCGTGACCTAAACGGCAACGTTATTTCCCAAGAAACTCAGACAACAGTCTACGACCCGCAGCCTATTGTGACCTGCTCTTAGGGTCTACAGGTAGCTGTGGAGTAGCTATTGTTGTGGTTATTGCCACCAATTCGGCAGATTTCCTTGCAGCTACAGGCCTGCGTACCTACCGTGGGAAGTAGATTTTCTCTACTCGCTATTTTGGAAGGACCTGCTGTAATGCACATCAATGACAATGGACCAAAGCCCAGCGTTTTCGATATTGAGACCGCAACTCGGGAAAACGACAATTACCGCACAGTGGCATGGACCGGTAAATATCTACAGGTCACGCTCATGTCTATTCCCGTTGGTGAATCCATCGGTCTAGAGGTACATCCGGAAACTGATCAGTTCCTGCGTATCGATGCCGGTCAAGGCCGCTGCGTCATGGGGCCTTCCGAGGACAACTTGGATTTCCAACAGGAAGTCAGCGACGGTTGGGCTATTTATGTTCCTGCAGGCCAGTGGCATGATGTTATCAACACTGGCGATGAGCCACTGCGTCTTTACACCATTTACGCCCCAGTTCATCACGCGGCCAAGATTGTGCAAGCAACCAAGGAAGACGCCGAGCGTGATGAAGAAGCCGGTCGCGATACCCCACCAGAGTGGAGTGTGCAGCCCGGAAACGGTGAACCTGACCAGCACGCATAATTGCTAGGTCCGGGCTACCATTTTTGCTGGTACAAAAATAACCCGCAGGTCAAGCATTTACTGTGACCTGCGGGTTTATTTGGAGCCGGCGACGGGAATCGAACCCGCACTCTCAGCTTGGGAAGCTGATGTTCTACCACTAAACTACGCCGGCCAGTGGTTCTACTCTAGCACTAAGGTGGGTAGGATAAGAAACGTGCTTTTATCTGATCATGACATCTTGGCAGCTATTGAATCTTCTGAGTTTGCCATCGAGCCGTTTGATGCGGCGATGGTGCAGCCGTCCAGCGTGGACGTGCGCTTGGATAAGTTCTTCCGCGTGTTTAATAACTCGAAGTACACGCACATTGATCCAAAGCTAGAAATGCCGGAGTTGACCAAGGAAGTTGAGATAGCAGAAGGCGATTGCTTTGTGCTGCACCCAGGCGAGTTTGTGTTGGCTGCAACATTGGAGAAGTTTTCTCTGCCCGCACACCTAGCTGGTCGCTTAGAGGGAAAGAGTTCCCTGGGCCGTTTGGGTTTGCTGACACACTCCACGGCTGGCTTTATTGATCCTGGTTTCAGCGGTCACATCACCCTCGAACTATCAAACGTGGCTAATTTGCCTATCACGCTGTGGCCGGGCATGAAGGTGGGACAGTTAGCGCTGTTTAAGATGACCTCGCCGGCGGATGTGCCTTATGGCTCGGGTCAGTTGGGGTCAAAGTACCAGGGACAACGGGGTCCAACGCCATCGAAGTCTTATCTGAATTTCCGCTCGAATTAACACAGGGTTTACTTCCCAGCGCTAGGTTTACTTCTTATGCGCATGAATGTCTTTGGCACCGGTTATTTGGGTGCAACGCACGCGGCCTGCATGGCCGAGCTTGACCATGAGGTTGTGGGCGTGGATGTGGACGAGAAGAAGATTTCCACGCTCGCAGCAGGTCAGGTTCCGTTTTTTGAGCCTGGTTTGCCAGAGGTTCTCCACCGTAATCTGGACGCCGGCCGCTTGCGCTTTACTACGGATTACGCCCTTGCTGCCCAGCACGCCAACGTGCATTTTTTGGGCGTAGGCACGCCGCAGCGCCGCGGTTCCTTCGCCGCAGATATGACGTATGTCGAGGCTGTGATCCGCGATTTGGTTCCGCAGCTTACAGGTGAGCACCTTATTTTGGGCAAGTCGACAGTGCCGGTGGGCACCGCTGCGCGGTTGCAGGTGCTTGCCGATGAACTCTCGGCCCCAGGCACCCATGTTGAGATTGCATGGAATCCGGAATTTTTGCGGGAGGGGTTTGCGGTAAAAGATACGATTACTCCTGACCGCATTGTGCTCGGTGTTCGCCCAGGTGGACGCGCAGAAGAAGTAGCGCGGGAAGTCTACGCGCAGGCAATCGCGCAGGATATACCGTTTCTGGTTACGGATTTGCAGACCGCTGAGCTGGTCAAAGTATCCGCTAATGCCTTTTTAGCCACCAAGATTTCTTTCATTAATGCGGTGGCAGAGATCTGCGAGATTGCTGGTGCAGACGTGGTCAAGCTTGCCGATGCCATCGGGTTCGACGACCGTATTGGCCGCAAATTCTTAGGAGCTGGTTTGGGCTTCGGCGGGGGCTGTTTGCCTAAAGACATCCGTGCGTTTATGGCTCGTGCTGGTGAGCTAGGTGCAGACCAAGCGTTGACATTCTTGCGTGAGGTGGACGCGATTAATATGCGCCGCCGTGACCGCGTGGTCACCATGGCTAAAGATGCCTGTGCAGGGTCTTTGCTGGGTAAAAGCGTCACGGTTTTAGGGTGTGCGTTTAAACCTAACTCGGATGATGTGAGGGACTCCCCGGCGCTATCAGTGGCAGGATCACTTTCGCTCGCAGGTGCGGCGGTTACTGTCTATGACCCAGAAGCCATGGATAATGCCCGGGCGGTTTTTCCCACGCTGCACTACGCCTTAGATATCGACGCTGCCCTGCATGGCGCTGAACTGGTCATTCTTGCCACGGAGTGGCAAGAATTCAAACAATTAGATCCTGTTTACGCCGCCACCTTGGTGGCGCGGCTGCACATTATTGATGGGCGGAATGTTTTAGAGGTTGCTCGCTGGCAGGAGGCAGGGTGGACTGTTGAGGCTTTGGGGCGCGCACAGTCAACGCTGCAATCATAGTGGTTAGTGGCACAGCCATAATTAGTGCCAGTGCACCCACGCTAGAGCGCAGAAGCTCTGTGGCCATGACATCGGAGGTAAGTGTCTGCCCCAAGGTACGTCCGGCGGCGGCAATGAGCAGCAATAATGGAAGCGTTGCACCCACGTAGGTCAGTACCAATGTATAGACCATCGATGCAATGTGGTCGCGGCCAACCTTCATCGCGGAAAGGAAAAGGCGCAGTGGGGAGGCGGCTGGGTCGGCATCGGCAAGCTCTGTCACTGTTGATGCCTGCGCGATAGCCACGTCATTGAGCCCGCCCAACGCGCCAACGATAAAGCCGCACATCAAAACTCCCAATATTGAGACCTCGGGGAGATAGAGCAGCAGTTTGAGATTGTTGTCATCGCTAAGCCCTTGCAACCGTGATGTTGCTAAAGCTTGCTGCGTCAACACCGCTGCAATGCCCAAAGCTAACAGCGACCCTGACACCGCTGACGCTGACTTCCAATTAATTCCATGGACGAGCGGCACCACCACCAGCACAATCGCCGCACACGTCACAATAGACAAAGGTAGTGCCGCTTGTCCTGACATTAACCCAGGCAGTAGGAACGCATAGACCAGCCCTAAGCTGATGGTGAGCCCTACAATAGCGCGCACACCATGCCACCACGCGAACGCAATGATGACCACAAGCGTAAGGACACTCCACGCCCACATGGTGCCCTCACGCTGAAAATCAGCAAAAGCATAGGTGTCCCCGGAATCCGAGAGCACAATTTTGTCCCCTGGGCTCAAGTCCGGCTCACCAGTTACCCCATAATGCACCAGCTGGGTCATACGGCCGTTTTCTAACGTCACCAGTGCCCGCTCGCAGTCTCCAGGGGTTTGCACCGCCGGCAGTAGCGGAGGGGTATCAAACTCAGTTCCCGTCGCTGGTGAGTCGCACAACAAATTGTCTACAGACTGTACCTCGCCTTTAATGTGAGGTTGGTTAAAACTAAAATCCGCCCTCACCTCAGGCGTATCCTGCGCTGGCCACAGCACGATCATTCCAATGACGGTGGCCAGTGTTGCTAGTGCTAAGAATCCAGCCACCGCAATCTGGAAAGGTTGGAAAGGATTGCGCGCGGCCGCGTGAGCGTGTTTTGCCATACCTAAGGCATATCACACCCACGGGGACGCTACTGCTTGTAGCTGGCGAGGAAGTTGCCCAGCCTTTCGATGGCATTGCCCAACTGCGAAGCCCACGGCAACATAACCACACGGAAATGGTCAGGAGTTGGCCAGTTAAAGCCCGTGCCCTGGACCATGAGAATCTTTTCCGCACGCAAAATGTCCAGCATCAACTTGGCATCATCGTGAATTTCATACACATTCGGATCCAAACGCGGGAAAGCGTACAGCGTGCCGCGTGGCTTGACCACCGAGACACCAGGAATCTCATTGAGCTTTTCATAGGTAATATCGCGCTGCTTGTGCAAACGCCCGCCCTCAGCAGTGAGCTCATAAATCGACTGCCGTCCGCCTAAAGCTACCTGAATACCGTGCTGACCCGGAACATTAGCGCACAGGCGGGTACCAGCCATGAGATCTAGTCCTTCAATAAACCCGCGGGCATGCCCCTTTGGACCTGTGAGAACCATCCAGCCCACGCGGTACCCTGCCACTCGGTAAGCCTTGGAAAGTCCGTTATAGGTAATGCAGAACAAATCCGGAGCCAAAGACGCCATAGAAATGTGCTCGGCATCATCGTAGAGAATCCGGTCGTAGATTTCATCAGCCAAAATCAAAAGAGAGTGCTTGCGAGCAATATCTGCAATCTTTTGCAGCACCTCACGGGAGTACACCGCACCCGTCGGATTGTTCGGGTTGATGACCACAATAGCCTTCGTGCGCTCGGTAATCTTTGACTCGATGTCCTCAATTGATGGATTCCAGTCATCTTCTTCATCACACAAGTAATGAACCGGCGTTCCACCCGAAAGGGCCGTTGCCGCAGTCCACAACGGGTAATCGGGGGCAGGAATCAAAACCTCATCGCCGTTAGATAGCAGCGCCTGCATAGTCATCATGATGAGCTCAGAGACACCATTGCCGATGTAGACATCGTTGATATCAAAATGCGGGAAACCATCGACAAGCTCGTAGCGCGTCACAATCGCACGGCGTGCTGAAATAATGCCCTTTGACGTTGTATACCCCTGGGCAGTCGGCAACGCCGCAATCATATCCCGCATGATGACATCCGGCGCATCAAACCCGAACATCGCCGGATTACCCGTGTCCAACCGCAAAATTCGGTGGCCATCGAGCTCCATGCGCTCCGCCTCCATAGAGACCTCACCACGAATGTCATAGGCAACATTGCGCAATTTGTCTGCTTGATCCAGGACGCGGAAATTCGGTGTAGTCATGGCTTACATTCTGCCACTATTCCATTTCGAAATTCTATTACGCGCCAAATCAAACGCCTCCGACGTCAGTTCAGCCCGTGCCGCACGGCGCCGCTCCCGCTCCAACTGCTTCACGCTCGGCATATGCCACTCCGCCGGACCCAGTTTTAAAACATACAGAGCAATCCACACAGTTGGGATGAGCAACATAGTGAGCAAGCCTGCGCCAACGCCCAGAATCTCCGCGTTTGCTGAGAATCCTGCTGCTACGAAAAACGGCGCAGCCACACCCGCAAACAGCGTGGTTAAAAGAGCTGTAGCCAGCCGCGGCTTGCGTCCGCGCTGCCTTAGCCTTTCGATCTCCTCGCGTGAATACTCTTTGACCTCACCCAGAGGTAGCGCTGGAATATCCTGGAATACGGGCACAAGATCGCGGCGAAATCGCGCCGCCATAATGTCGTCCGAGCGTTCTTCAAATTCCTCTATCGTCAGCCGGCCTTCGCCCACCGCCCGGGCCAATTGATTCATAGCGTCATTACGCTCAACATCCGATAAACGCAGCGTATCTGCTACTGGAGCCGGTGGTGCCGGAACCAATGCCGCAGAAATCCGCCCAATTAAAGTTTTAGTTTCAGTCAACGCACCAACAGCGGTGGACCTGGTTTGGGTAAAGCCACTTACCCCGTACACATTTCCTTGTGAACGGCACTGTCGGGAAGTCGAAGATTGGCTAACTTGCTGATGAACGGAATCATACGGAGAGTTCATAACAATAGAGTAACCGTTTCTAACCCCTATTTCGGTTCGCCCTTAGAATCTTCAGGGTTTTCTTCACTAACTTTCGGCTCGGTTTCAGGGTCAACCCTGACCACATTCGGGGCTGGCGGTGCGGGGATTACCGGTGGTGCGGGCGGCGCAGCGGGAACCGCAGTCGCTGGCGGAGCCGGAGGCACAGGAGGTGTTGCCGGAGGCGGGGTGGGGACGTTGGCGCTCACTGGCGGTGCGGGTGTTGGGGCCGGTGGCGTTGTGGTGAGCGCGAAGGGTCCGCTTGGTGCCGGAGGCGCAGAAGGGGCCGGCGGCGCAGCGGGGGTTGGTGTTGCGGAGGTTGTCAGTGTGGATGTGGGTGCAGCGGGAGTGCTGGTCACGGGGGAGGTGGTGTGAGAAGTGGGCGAGGTGGGGCGAGGTTTGGCTTTGATCGGAAGATCGAGGAAGGACTTTTTTCGGGCAGGGGGAAGAGAGCCATCGGGGAGGGTGATGGCATCGCGAAGCATGGTCGCTACGTCGGAGACGGTGACGTTCTGGGTTTCTTCGGACTGGAGGGCTTTGACGCCGCCGGTCATCATGACATTGCAGAAGGGGCAGCCGGTGGCAATTTCTTCAGCGCCAGTGGCTAGTGCTTGGGAAGTGCGGAATTCATTGATGCGGGTGCCAATGTTTTCTTCCATGAACATCCGGGCACCGCCGGCGCCGCAGCAAAATGCCTCTTCGCGGTTGGGGGACATTTCGGTGAGGGTGGCGCCGGTGGCATCGATAAGCTCACGCGGTGGGTCGTAGACCTGGTTGTGGCGGGCCAGGAAGCAAGGGTCGTGGTAGGTGACAGGTTTGCGCTTATCAGGGGTGCGGGGGATGGGAGTGAGCAGGCCTTCGCGAACCAACCGGTTGAGCAATTGCGTGTGGTGGAAGACGTCAAAGTGACCATCGAAGTCGGGGTACTCGTTGCGCAAGGTATTAAAACAGTGCGGGCACGTGGTGATGATCTTTCGGCGCTGTTCAGGGAGGTCACCGAAGACACCGTTGAGGGTTGCCACGTTTTGTTGCGCGAGCATTTGGAACAGGAACTCGTTGCCGGCGCGGCGGGCGGGATCGCCGGTGCAGGTTTCACCGGTGGAAAGTACACCGAACTTAACGCCGGCCGTGTGCAGCAATTCAACTACGGCGCGAGTGGTGCGCTTGCCGTTGTCGTCGTAGGCACCAGCGCAGCCGACCCAGAACAGATATTCCAAGTCAGAAAAGTCGGTGTCTTTGCCGATGACAGGTACTTCGATGCCATCGGCCCGAGCTTCTTCCACCCAGCTAGCGCGCTCGGAGTTGTTGCGGCCCCATGGATTTCCCTTGGTTTCCAGGTTTTTAAACAGCCCTCTGAGCTCGGAAGGGAATTGAGATTCTTCCATGACGCGGAAACGGCGCAGGTCAGCAACGTGGTCCAAGTGCTCAATGTCAACGGGACATTGGTCTACGCAGGCGCCGCAGTTGGTGCATGACCACAAGACATCATCAGAGATGCCTGAGTTGGCCAGGCTGAGTACGTCAATCCCGGCATGCGAGTTCGTTGCTGCGGAGGCATTGTCAAGCGCGGCGCTGTGAAGGTCAGTTCCGGTCAGGTAGGACTCTTTGAGATCCAGCACTAGCTTCTTAGGACTTAAAGGCTTGCCCGTATTCCAGGCGGGGCACAGATCTTGGCAGCGGCCGCATTCGGTGCAGGTGGTGGCATCGAGAAGCATCTTCCAGCTTGGGCCTTGTGGCAGTGCTTCCAAAGACGCAGGCTTGAGGGCGCCCACAGACTTCTTCCCCGGAGTACGCGGGGTAAATAGCGTGAAGAAGGCTGTAAAACGGTGCCATGCAATGCCCCAGCGCAGGTTCAGTCCTACAAAGGCTAAAAAGGCTAGGCCAGTCAGCAACTTGATGAAAGCCAACGTGGCAACCAGCGATGGTGAGGACGGCATTGGTAATAAACCAGTTACCGGGTCTGTCCAGCTGGCACCACCATAGGTAGAAAGCTTTGCGGCCTTCACCAGTAACATGCCCAGACCTTCAACAAAAACCACAGTTTCTACAAAGCGGGCAGACGTGGTGTTGGAGAATTTAAATCGCTCCGGCTTTCGCAACCGTACGATAATTAGGGCAATAATTCCCAGCACTGTGCCGATGGCTAGAATTTCTTCCGCCAAATGGTAGCCCCACCAATGCGAAAGCACCGGCCAACCCTGTTTCGGGGCAAAGACCTGGATATAGGCTTCCAACCAAACGATGGAGCCAAATAAAAAACCCACCATGACAAACCAGTGGGCCACCGTGATGAGTGGACGCCCCTTGAAATGGGTGTGGCCGAAGGCTTCTACTAGTACCGCCGCAGCACGCCGGAAGGGCTGATTAAAACGTCCAGGCAGGGCCTCCCCGCGCCGGACAAAGTTGAATATGCGCAACGCGCCTAGCACAAATAGCCCCCAGGCAGGGACGGAGAGAAGAATCGCTGCTATGCCAAGCGTCGTCATAGCGACCTTTCCACAGGGTAGTTAGAAGCAAACCGGAACAAGCTGTGCGCTGCGGTTAATGTGGTTCCAGTCGTGTGGAGTATCGCCGCAGGATCCTTCCCACAGTGTAAATGCCACGCCGCGCGCACGGAGTACTTCAAAGACTACTTCAGGGTCCTCGGCTGCTGAAAAGCGTGCAATCTCAGTCATGGTGATGTCCGTGCCCACCTTGACGTTGCCTATGAGACGCAATTTCCCACCCCGATGGGAGGGTAGACGGTTTACCAGACCGAATGGTGCAGTGACATCTGTGTAGAGGTCCACACACTTGCCGGCGCGAACAAGATGCTCAGCTGTTTGCAAACCTGCTGGGTGAGCGCCCACGACGGCAATTCGATGCATGGTAAATCCTTTCCGCTTAGACTAACTAGTCTATAAAATTAGTCTACTCGGTTCATTTTATATAGAAATATATTCTTTGGAAAGATCAATGTCACAGCCCCACCGCCCCCGTTCGAGTATCCAACCTGGCAATCCGTGCCTATTGTTGGATAAATACGTTATTTTTAAAATCTTTTAGGACTCACCATGACCAATTTGTTGAATGCGGGCAAAAACTACAGGGATGCATCGATAAGCCCTGCTGGAACGCGGGATACAGCACCTTTGCCTGCCGATGTTGCCCGTGTCAACGCCGCTTTGGTTGAGCAATGGGCAGCCAAGCTTTTCGATGCCCCCGCGCACACCATCATGGACTGGGCTGCAAGCCATGCACCAGGACGAATAGCTGTGACCATGTCAATGGAAAACACCGTCTTGGCAGAACTAGCTGCGCAGTCACAGGCAGATGCCGACCTCTTATTCATCGACACTGGATTCCACTTTCCCGAAACCTTAGCCACTGCCGATGCCGTGGAAAAACGATATCCCCAACTGCCTCTAGTGCGGGTCAAGCCAATCCTAAGCCCCGAAGAACAAGATGAAATCTATGGCCCGCGTATGTACGCCTGGGATAATGCCGCGTACAACCGGATGCGCAAGGTTGAACCTTTAAATATGGCCATGGACCCCTACGTCGGATGGGTGACTGGGTTGCGCCGCGCAGACTCAGCCCACCGCGCCCAAGCCCCTGCGCTGAGTTTAGACCGCACAGGACGGCTGAAAATCTCTCCAATAATTACTTGGACATTGGAAGATACTGATGCCTATATCGCAGAACACGACCTCATCATTCACCCACTTACCCTGCAAGGATACCGTTCCATCGGCTGCGCACCTGTGACGTTCCCAGTGGCTGAAGGAGAAGACCCCCGCTCCGGGCGAGTTTTCGCCGAAGGCAAAACTGAGTGCGGACTGCACGAGTAGACAAACACAAGGACTATAAAACCTATGCCTAAACCAAGTTCAGCCGGAGGGCTTTCGCCCCACCTGCGCGATTTAGAAAACGAATCCATTCACATCCTGCGGGAAGTAGCAGGTCAATTCGATAAAGTTGGCCTTTTGTTTTCCGGTGGCAAAGACTCCGTGGTTGTTTTTGAATTGGCACGGCGGGCCTTTTTGCCCGCAACCGTGCCATTTGAGCTGCTGCATGTAGACACCGGCCATAATTTCCCCGAAGTGATTGCCTTTCGCGATGATCTAGTGGCACGAACCGGTGCGCGTTTGCACGTAGCCAAGGTACAAGACTGGATTGACCGCGGCGACCTGCAAGAACGTCCCGATGGAACACGCAATCCACTGCAGTCAGTGCCGTTGGTAGAAACAATCGCAGAACGCGGATACGACGCAGTTTTAGGTGGTGCCCGCCGCGATGAGGAACGCGCACGTGCCAAAGAACGCATTTTTTCTGTCCGCGATTCCTTCGGCGGCTGGGATCCACGCCGACAGCGCCCTGAACTATGGGACTTATACAACGGCGGCAAGATGGCCGGGGAAAACATTCGCGTATTCCCCATTTCCAACTGGACCGAAGCAGATATTTGGGAATATATCGGAGCCCGTGAGCTCGAACTCCCCTCCATCTATTACTCCCACCAACGGCAGCTATTTAACCGCGGCGGTATGTGGCTAGCTCCCGGCGAATGGGGTGGCCCGCGCGAGGGTGAAACCCTTGAAGTGAAAACCGTGCGTTACCGCACCGTCGGCGATATGAGCTGCACAGGTGCCGTGGAGTCCACCGCTATGACTGCCGATGAAGTTCTCAAAGAAATTTCTATCTCTACGCTTTCAGAGCGTGGTGCCACCCGCGCTGATGACAAACTCAGCGAATCAGCCATGGAAGACCGTAAGAAAGAAGGCTATTTCTGATGAGTTCAGTTGCTGCTTTAAAAACCCGTCAGACGTTGCGTCTGTGTACTGCGGGATCAGTCGACGACGGCAAATCCACCTTCGTTGGACGACTGTTGCACGATACAAAATCGGTGTTGGCAGATCAGCTCGAATCCATGGAACGGTCTTCTCAAGACCGAGGTTTCGATGGTCTTGACCTTTCCTTGCTTGTCGATGGCCTCCGCGCCGAACGTGAACAAGGCATCACCATTGATGTGGCCTACCGCTATTTTGCAACGGATAAACGCACGTTCATCCTCGCTGACACCCCCGGACATGTGCAGTACACGCGTAACACTGTGACGGGGATGTCCACCTCACAGGTAGTTGTGTTGCTCATTGATGCTCGTCACGGCGTGGTGGAACAAACGCGCCGCCACCTTAACGTTGCAGCGCTACTCGGTGTAAATACTGTGATTCTAGCCGTTAACAAAATTGACCTCGCAGAGTATTCAGAGTCGGTATTTCGCGAGATAGAGAGCGACTTTGCCAACGTTGCTAGCCGCCTAGGAATTGCTGAAACCTTTGCTGTCCCTATCTCGGCTTTACGTGGCGATAATGTAGTAGAAAAATCTGCCAATATGCCGTGGTATGAGGGACCAACGGTATTGGAATTGCTGGAGACCATTCCCGTAGGACAAGGACGCGCCCACGAGTTAGACCTGCGTCTGCCAATTCAATACGTCATCCGTGAACATGCCAGCGATTATCGTGGTTACGCTGGAAGAATTACAGCGGGTTCGGTGGCGGTTGGCGATACTGTCACTGTATCCGGCGGACGTACCACCACCGTGACCCATATTGATACTCCGGATTCGGTGGACTCCGCAGTTGCAGGGGATTCAGTGGTTTTGCGACTCGCCGATGACATTGACTTAGCCCGCGGGGACCTTATTTCTGGGCACAACCGTCCCGAAGAAGTTCGGTCATTTTCCGCGACCATTGTGGCGTTGACTGAAAAACAACTTCAGTCAGGACCTGTGGTGAATATTCGTTATGGCACCAAAGTAGTAAAAGGTCGGATCGCCGAGATTGAGCGCATTTTAGACCTAGATGATGTACAGGCGGATGACCTGCAGGCCAGCGTCGTTGCCCTCAATGACATTGCACATGTGCGCATTGAGACTGCACAAGAGCTTCCTGTTGAGGATTATGCCGCCCGCGGTGCAGTAGGAAACTTCCTCATTGTAGATCCTGCCACCGGAAATACTTTGGCTGCTGGATTAGTAGGGCGTCGCCTGCGCTAGTGTGGGTGACATGGAAAAAATTGATCACACAGCACTAGCTGGTCGTATTCTTTTCGTCGCGGCTGTCGATGGAGAAGCAGATCACGTCAAAGGCGATGTTCCGCTTCTCATCACGGGCATCGGAACCGTGCCAGCGGCGATGAAATTGACCGAAATCCTTGCTAAAGCAGAAGCAACCGGTGGACTGCCTGAACGAGTTGTGAACTTTGGTACGGCGGGCGCTTTGCGTGACGGCCTAGCTGGAGTTTTTGAGGTAGCAGCCGTCCGCAAACATGATTTCTTCCTTGCGGATCACTCCGGCATCTCTCAGTACCTGTTACCCGAGGTCATTGAGGTTCCAACCTCTGGAAAACTTCCAGAAGGCACTCTGGCCACAGGTGATCAATTTGTAGGAGACACTGCTACACGCAACCGTTTGGCAGCAGATTCTTCCCTCTGTGACATGGAAGGCTATGCCATTGCCGCAGTGTGTCAGCACTTTGGCGTTCCTGTCACGCTGCTCAAGCAAGTCTCCGACAGCGCAGATGAATCTGCAGAAGAGGCATGGGCTGACGCTGTACCTGCCGGAGCCCGCCAGCTGCGGACGGCCTTAGATGAACTCGGCTACTTAGGATAGGTTTGACCCGTGACTGAAAACGAATTTTCGCGCCGTGACGTGACCAATTCTGGTGCGCCGCGCCCCGGTGATGCTGCCCCTGACACTGTTAAAAACGCTGCTGACACTGCCAATGACGATGTCTTAGTATCGGATGACAAGACGGGCGTAGGCAGTTCCGTTGCCAATGACTCATTCAAAGTCGCTGCTATTGATGACAAAGCGCGCGTTATGGGCCGTGATGCTAAAGCGATGACTACTGTGGCGTTGCGTTTTATCATCATCGTTGCTGCATTGGGTCTGCTGGGGTATCTGCTGCGCTACATTTGGGTCGGTTTACTACCCGTAATTTTGGCCATTTTGGTAGCTGCAGTTTTGTTCCCCGCCGCGGCGAAGCTGAGGGAATGGAAATTCCCGCGCGCGCTCGCATCAGCTGCCGTGGTGTTGGGGTTGTTGGGCGTTATCATCGGTACGTTTACGGCGATGGGGCCAGCAATTGCTAATCAAAGCCGTCAGCTCTGGACACAGGCAGAAGAAGCCCTCAATGAGCTGCCGCACATGCTTGATAACCTGCCGTTTAATGTGGATGCCGCGAAAGTTGATGCGCTCACCCAGGATTTGCTGAACTTCTTGCAAGGACAGCAATCAAATATTGCTTCTGGGGTCATGACAGGTGCTTCGATGGCGTCTTCAGTAGTGGTAGCCCTGTTGATTATGCTGGTTATTTTGTTCTTCATTTTGAAAGATGGAGACAAATTCATTCCGTGGCTGCGCAAATACACAGGGCCTTCTATTGGTTGGCATGCTACTGAGCTTTTTACGCGTATTTGGCGTACTCTTGCAGGCTTTATTCAGGCACAGGCCGCAGTTGCGCTTGTCGATGCCGTCTTCATCGGCCTCGGTCTGTGGCTGCTTAATGTTCCGCTGGCCTTTGTTTTGGCTGTTATTACATTCTTTGCCAGCTTCGTTCCTATTATCGGTGCAGTAACCGCGGGCGCCTTGGCCGTTATCATTGCGCTGGTTACTAATGGCTTTACCAATGCATTGTTGGTTTTGGCGCTCATCATCTTGGTTCAGCAGATTGAGGGCAACGTCCTCCAACCGATTTTGCAGTCTCGCGCAATGGGCTTGCATGCGGCGCTCGTGCTGTTGTCCGTCACCGTTGGTTCTGCGCTAGCGGGCATTGTTGGTGCTTTCCTGGCTGTTCCCGTTGCCGCCACCATTACAGTGGTTCTGCGCTACCACGCAGAGATGATTTCCCTGCGATCTGGTGAAGTCGCCCCTGAAGACATTGATATCCGTACAGGTGAGACGGGCGATGACCCTGATGACTCCCCGCGTGCGCGTGTGCGTCAGCTGTATGAGTCCATGAGTCCTACGTATCGTCGTTAAGCCGTATCGACGCTAGGCTCACGCGCACTGGGGCGCCCGTTATCTCGGGATTCCAGCAACCGAACGAATGATTCCAAAGCGATGCATGGTCACTGAAACTGCTTGCTCGAGGAGATACGGCAATAGCTCGCGGCGGCCATCGGCAAGCACTGGTTGGTCTAGAACAACCGAGTCAGACTCTACCGCGGCGCGATAAACTGCAGGTTCCACAGCGCCGATGGTTCTAACACGTACAGATTGTGCCCCCGCAACTTCAGCCGCGAACTCTTCCGTTGTCTGAGAGATAACCATCCCGTCACCGGCAAGTGTCACTTCAGAGGCAATAGCACTAGGTGCGCTAAAGATGACATTTGTGCCGGTAATTGCGGCAGCGAGTTGTTGGCGGATGACCTCGCGTAGCGTATATCCGGAAGTGATTCGGATACGCAACGGGGCAAGAAGTCGCCGGTAACGGAAGATATTGGCTTCCGAAACCAAACCGGAGCGGTCATGGTCGCGGCCAAACTCTTGCTGCCACGCTAGTGCATCGAGCTCAGCGGCGCGCCACAACCAGGCGATGTCCACATTGCTTAGCGATGCCGGCAGGCTGTGCAACAGCTGCGTCACCTGCTGGTCAATGTCAATATCAACCGGGGAAAGTTCCCCTTCTGCCCAGGTGCCAAACTGCGCGACATAATTTGGTCCTCCGGCCTTGGCACCGGGACCTAATACGGACTTCTTCCACCCTCCGAATGACTGGCGTTGCACGATGGCGCCGGTAGTACCGCGGTTGACGTAGGCATTGCCTACCTCAACACGCTCAATCCAATACTTCAGTTCCTCATCATCAAGAGAGTGGATGCCACCAGTGAGGCCATAACCAGTCGAGTTTTGCCACTGCAGAGCTTCTTCTAGCGTATCGGCGTACATAATCCCGAGGACAGGACCGAAGCACTCGTGCAGGTGAAACCAAGAACCGGGGCGGACGTTGTCCCTAATTCCCGGTGACCACAGGGTTCCCTCAGCGTTAAGTTTTTCTGGTTTCACTAGCCATTTCTCACCCTGCTCAAGCTGGGTAAGTCCGCGAAGTAGCTTCTCGCTTGGAGGCTCTGCCAGACCATTCATGGTGGTATCAATGCGATAGCCGGGGCCTACTTTGAGAGTTTTAGCAGCATCGATAAGCTGGTTGCGCAGCCGGTTAGATCTACCCGCGGCACCTACCAAAATGGCGAGAGAAGCAGCCGAGCATTTTTGTCCCGAATGGCCGAAAGCAGAGGCATAGAGGTCGGCGATGGCCAGGTCAGGATCTGCCGCTGGGGTGATAATCATGGCATTCTTGCCGGAAGTCTCCGCTGAGAGCTTCATGTCAGGACGCCATGAACGAAACAGCGCTCCCGTTTCTGAAGCACCCGTCAAAATCACTTGGTCCACATCCTTGTGGGAAATGAGCGCCTTTCCAGCTGCATCCTCATCAGTAAATATAAGTTGCACTAGGTCGGGGTCACAGCCGGCAGTTTCCAACGCCGTGCGGATAGCCTCCACAACAGCGCGGGCGCAGTGCACAGCTTGCGGGGCAGGCTTGACGATGACTGCGGATCCCGCCGCTAATGCCGCCAGCATTCCGCTCGTAGGAATAGCGATGGGGAAATTCCACGGAGGAGACACTACCGTGACTGCACGGGAAATAAAACGCGAATGGGCTTTGTCTAAAGCGCGGGCAGAATGCGCATAGTACGTAGCAAAGTCGATGGCTTCGGAGATTTCCGGATCAGTTTGTGAAATAGCCTTGTTGGCCTCATACGCTGCTACATTGATGAGCTGGCCGCGACGCCGAGCAAGCTCGTCACCAATGGCTTCTAAGACCTCTGCGCGCTGAGCACCTGTGGTTTTACCCCAGGTAGTGCCAAGTTCCCGCGCACGATCAACTGCGGTATTGACAGTATCAATATCAGTTATTTCTAAAACTGCAGGAAGGTCTGGTGGCGTAGCCAAAATATTCAGCGCCCATGTGCGATTAGCGGGCAGCGCAGGGTCAGTATCCGGTTCATTGCTAAAGCGACCATTGAGCGCAGTTTGCCTCCCTTTTTCTTCTAAACGGTTTTGCTTACGCCGCGGTCCCGCAAACGTCTCCCAGCGGGAACGAACTGCAGCGCGGAAGAAGTCTTCTTGCTGCTGTAAAGGAGCCCGCGGGGCATCGTCAAGCTCTGGTGGCGCGAAAAGTGCATGGAGGAAGTTCTGTGGCGCAGAATTTTCTTCTAAGCGACGAACCAAATAGGACACCGCGACATCGAAGTCCTCCTTGTGGACCACCGGCGTATAGAGAATCTGGCGGCCAAATAATGAGCGCACTGCGCTTTGCTGCGCAGGCGACATACCTTGCAGCATCTCTGAATCCACCATCTCTAAAACGCCGCGCTTTTGAGCCAGCTCATAAGCGAGACCAGCAGTAAACAAATTGTGCGTGGCAATACCAATAGAAACCACGCCAGAGAACTGCGGCCGCAAAATATAATCCAGCAAACGGTAATAATTGGCGTCAACCTCATCCTTTGTGGAGTAGGGCGCCGCTGCCCAGCCATGGACTTCACTTTGAACCTGCTCCATAGAAAGATTGGCGCCCTTTACCAGGCGGATCTTGATTGGTGCTCCACCGTCCGCCACACGGGAAAGCGCGAACTCAGCCAGCTCAGTAAGGGCTGAAAAAGTATCGGGAAGATAAGCTTGCAAGACAATGCCAGCTTCGAGGTGTTTAAATTCCGGCTCCGATAACAACTCAGTGAACAAGCGAAGAGTCAGATGTAGATCGTGGTATTCCTCCATATCCACATTGATAAAAACGTGAGGGAAACGCTGGACGGCCGCTTGATACAAAGGACGCAGACGCTCTTTGAGCCGAGCTAACGAACCCTCTAAATCCCAGTGATTTAACTGGGCAACCATGGATGAGGCCTTGACAGAAACATAGGTCACCCGCGGATTATTAATTAGCGCCAAGGTGCGTTGTGCACGCGAGGTTGCTTCTTGTTCTCCTAGGACCGCTTCGCCTAAAAGATTGAGATTGAGCTGCTCACCAGATTGTGCTGCCTTGTCTAGCACCGTATTTAAGGCATCCGATTCAGCATCGAGGACCAAATGTCCCACCAATTGGCGCATGCGTAGACGTGCTAGTGGCATGACCACGTGAGGAAGTATGGGGCCGATAAACCCGCCCAAACCAACCAACATTCCGTTGATTCTTCCTAGGAAAGAGGCATCGAGATTGTGCGTAATGGTTTTCAAGGCATTGGCAGCGACCCTATTGTCCTCAGGACGCATCACGCGGTCAACAAAGTCCATCGTGAAAGTAACGCCGGTGGAATCGCGCAGAAGCTCAGCCAGTTGCTCGGTATGTTTATCGTGCTCATCGGAAGTGGCAGCTAACCACGAGTGGGCACGGGCTACCGCAGCATCGAGTACCTCCTCCACGTCGTTCGATTCTGGTAAGCGAGCATAAGCAGAAACCGAAGTAGTAGAAGAAACCATGGCGCACATCCTTTCTGAAATAAAGCACTGCCCAAATAGAAAATTCAGGGACGATAGTGTGACGTGAAATAAGTTCACACTTATTAGTGAGGATAGCCACAGTGTAATTCGTTTCGGAGGTGGCGTAAAGGGTTGCTTCAAGGGGTGTTAGGGAAACGTCAACAGGGGTTGACGGGGGATCGAATGCAAAATTGATATACCCATTGTCAAGTTTGAACAGCGAAAGTGCGTGTTATTGGGTGGTGCGAGGTTGGGTTTAATCACGCCTTTAAACAGGCAATTTAGCTTTCTTTAGAAAATTTCTTCATTTTCGGGAACAACTTTGTGGGAGCGTCCGTTATAAGAGTTGAGTGAGGCGCGCTCAGGTTTGTTAGCTAAGTGGTCAATATTCTGTTAGGCTGACTGAGGTAGCGCAAACAAGTTGAGTCGAACTCAATCAACTTTAAGCGAGATAGCCCAAAATAAAAGGAGAAAAAGACATGGGACGCGCAGTAGGTATTGACCTTGGTACCACCAACTCGGTCGTAGCTGTACTAGAAGGTGGAGAAGCCACTGTTATTGCTAACTCTGAGGGTGCACGCACCACGCCATCCGTAGTTGCGTTTGCAAAGAATGGTGAAATCCTTGTTGGACAGTCTGCAAAGAACCAGGCTGTTACCAATGTGGACCGCACCATCCGCTCCGTTAAGCGCCACATCGGTACTGACTGGACCGTGGGTATTGATGACAAGAAGTACACCCCACAGGAAATTTCTGCCCGCACTTTGATGAAGCTCAAGCGTGACGCAGAGGCTTACTTGGGTGAAGACGTAACTGACGCAGTTATCACCGTTCCTGCTTATTTCGAAGACGCTCAGCGTCAGGCTACTAAGGAAGCTGGCCAGATTGCTGGTCTGAACGTCCTGCGTATCGTTAACGAGCCAACTGCAGCGGCACTAGCTTATGGCCTTGAAAAGGGCGACAAAGAGCAGACCATCTTGGTATTCGACCTTGGTGGTGGTACCTTCGACGTTTCCTTGCTTGAAATCGGTGATGGTGTTGTCGAGGTTCTTGCAACTGCCGGCGACAACTCCCTCGGTGGTGACGACTGGGATCAGCGCATCGTTGACTGGTTGGTAGAGAAGTTCAAGTCCGCACAGGGCATTGACCTGACCAAGGACAAGATGGCTCTGCAGCGTCTGCGTGAAGCAGCAGAAAAGGCAAAGATTGAGCTGTCTTCTTCCCAGCAGGCAACCATTAACTTGCCTTATATCACTGTTGATGCAGACAAGAACCCACTGTTCTTGGATGAGACCCTCAGCCGTACCGAGTTCCAGCGCATCACTCAGGACCTTCTGGACCGCACGAAGGCACCGTTCAACCAGGTCATCAAGGACGCTGACATGTCCGTCAATGACATTGACCACGTAGTTTTGGTTGGTGGTTCTACTCGTATGCCAGCAGTGTCTGAGTTGGTAAAGGAACTCACCGGACGCGAGCCAAACAAGGGTGTTAACCCTGATGAGGTCGTGGCAGTCGGTGCTGCATTGCAGGCCGGTGTTCTTCGCGGTGAGGTTAAGGACGTTTTGCTTCTGGATGTCACCCCACTTTCCCTGGGCATTGAAACCAAGGGTGGCGTGATGACCAAGCTCATCGAGCGCAACACCACCATCCCAACGAAGAAGTCTGAAACCTTCACCACTGCTGAGGACAACCAGCCTTCGGTACAGATTCAGGTATTCCAGGGTGAGCGTGAGATGGCTTCTGCTAATAAGTTGCTCGGCTCGTTCGAGCTCGGCGGAATTGCACCTGCACCACGCGGTGTTCCACAAATTGAGGTCACCTTCGACATCGATGCCAACGGTATCGTTTCTGTATCCGCCAAGGATAAGGGAACTGGTAAGGAAAACACCATCAAGATCCAAGATGGTTCCGGTCTTTCCCAGGAAGAAATCGACCGCATGATCAAGGACGCCGAGGCTAACGCCGCAGAAGACAAGAAGCGTCGTGAAGAGCAGGAGACCCGTAACACTGCTGAGTCCACCGTTTACCAGACTCGTAAGTTCTTGGATGAGAACGCCGATAAGGTCAACGAAGAGACCAAGACCAAGGTCACCGAGGCTGCTGATGCTGTCGATGAAGCCTTGAAGGGCGATGACATCGAAGCAGTGAAGTCCGCTGTGGAGAAGTTGTCTACTGAGGCACAGGAGATGGGCAAGCAAATCTACGAGGCTCAAGCTGCAGAAGCACAGGCAGGCGCCGGTGCAGAGCCGTCTGACCCTAACGTTGTTGACGCTGAGGTAGTTGATGAGGAAGAGGACAACAAATAATGACTCATCCAGATAATCCCGGTGACCCAAAGGTCACAGACCCAGAGGCGACGACGCCAGAGCAGGCAGAAGCAGCTATCGATGAAGCTCAGGCTGCCCAAGAAGGTGACGTTGAGCCTGAAATAGGTCGCGAAATTCCTGCAGATGTGGAAGCAGAACTTGCAGATATTGACGCAGAACTAGCCGCGGCTGCTGAAGCTGATACAGCAGAAGCTGCCGCAGAAGGTGAGACCGAGGTAGCTGCCGATCCGGTGGCAGCTGCTCAGGCCGAGCTGGCTGAGCGTACCGAAGACCTGCAGCGCCTTAATGCGGAATACACCAACTTCCGCCGTCGCACAGAACGTGACCGCCAGGCAGTGGTGGAAACCGCCAAGGCGCAGGTTCTTAGTGCTTTGCTTCCCGTTTTGGATGACATCGACCTTGCCCGCCAGCATGGCGATGTGGAAGATGGTCCATTCAAGGCAGTCGCAGACAAGCTTGCCGATGTCCTCAAAGGACAAAAGCTCGCGGCATTTGGTACCCCTGGCGACCCATTCGACCCAGAACGTCACGAGGCAGTCCAAGACCTCTCCACTGGCGGTGAGCAGGTGATTGGCCAAGTACTGCGATCGGGCTACATGGTTGGCGACAAACTAGTGCGCAACGCAATGGTGATAATTGCTGACCCAGAATAAAGTCACTAAAGGCGCCGGAATTTCCGGCGCCTTTGGATTTATGCCAAACCATTTGTTTAAGAAAATTCTTATGAAAGGAGGAGATGCCCAGTGAGCGCAAAACCTGAGTGGGCAGAAAAAGATTATTACGCGGATCTGGGGGTCTCCTCGTCCGCAAGCGCTGAGGACATCAAACGCGTTTACCGCAAGCTAGCGCGGGAGAACCACCCGGACAAAAACCCGGACAATCCCGCAGCGGAAACAAAGTTTAAGCAGGTAGCGGAAGCATACGATGTGCTTGGCGATGCCGCTAACCGCAAAGAATACGACGATTTCAAGGCCATGTTGAAGTCTGGACGAGGAGGCGCCGGGTTCCCCGGCGGGTTTCGCCAAGCGCAGGACTTCGACTTCTCCGACTTCTTCAGCCAGCGAACGGCTGGACCGAGTGATGGCGGTGGCTTTGGGGATATCTTCGGTAGCGTTTTCAACCGCGCTGGCGGTGGTGGTCGCGCAGCGCGGCCGTCCCGGGGGGCGGACGTCGAAACCGAAGTAACCTTAGACTTCCGCGAAGCAGCCAAGGGTACGACCATTCCTTTGCAGATCTCTGGGGAAGCACCGTGCACCACGTGCCACGGGTCGGGTTCAAAGTCTGGCAAGACTACAATCTGCTCGAATTGCAACGGCAGTGGATTTACCTCTGAGAATCGTGGCGCTTTTGGATTCTCCGCGCCATGTTCTGTGTGTGGTGGAACTGGACGGGTTATTCCGGACCCATGTGAGGTGTGTAATGGAAAAGGTACGGTGTACCGCACTAGGTCCATTACCGTTCGTATTCCAGCAGGCGTTGTGGACGGACAAAAGGTGCGTCTTGCCGGACAAGGTGAAGCTGGTCCACAAGGAACTCCTGCCGGTGACCTCTTTGTTAAAGTCAAGGTTTCCCCCGATAAGGTTTTCTCACGCGAAGGTGATGACCTGCTGGTCACTGTTCCCGTCAGCTTCTCCGAGCTGGCCTTAGGTGACACCATCACGGTTCCGACCTTGGATGCGCCGGTGCGGGTGAAAGTTCCAGCTGGAACTCCAGATGGTAGGACACTACGCGTGCGTGGCCGTGGCATACCTAAGCGTGGAGGCGCTGCCGGTGATTTGCTGGTCACCGTGCAAGTGCAAGTCCCTGGAAATCTGGATGCGGCGGCAGCATCGGCACTACGTACTTACGCGCAGGCTGAGAAAGAATCTGGGTTTAATCCGCGCGCGGGTTGGGCAGGAAACGCATAACTAAGGAGGCATGAGCAATGAAGAAGAAGACGATGTATGTCATATCTGTTGCTGCCGAATTAGCGGGCATGCACGCCCAAACTCTACGCACCTACGACCGTATGGGACTGGTGACCCCGGAGCGTACCTCCGGGGGTGGGCGTCGCTACAGCGACCGTGACATCAAACTCTTGCGCAAGATCCAGGCGTTGTCGCAGGAAGAAGGAGTTAACCTCGCCGGAATCAAAGCGATTATCGAACTCACTGCAGAACGTGACCGCTTACAAGAAGAACGCGATGAGTTAGCCAAAGAAGTCCAAGCCCTGCGCCGTGACCAGAATTCCCGTCGCGGTGGTGAACTCGTTCACGTCCCGCGCTCTACACAAGTGGTGATGTGGAAGCCGCGCCGGGCTCGCTAGCCTGGGATTTTTCAGATCTTATCGTTGAGCCTAGCTAAACCGTTCAGGAAATCAGGGGAATCCCAATAGGAGCTGTGGTCTCCGCGCGGTTGCGATGACCACTGGTTTGCGCCAAACGTCGGGCTGGTGGGATCAGCCCCGTGGATTCCGCCGTAGCCGTGGGCGGTTAGACTAATGAAGTCACCATCTGCGGTTACGGCGTGTATGCGCCCTGGAAAGTGCAGATCGTTTGCTCTATGCGCACCTACACCCGGGCTGCCGACGAATACTAAGTCATCAGCTACCAACCCCTCCCGCGCAGCGTAGCCTGTGACCACGGAACCGTAGGAATATCCCACAACTGCGGTATGAGAAAGCGGAAACCGACGGGTGAGACTTCGTTGAAAACGAACCAAGTCCCCAGCAGAGCGCCGAGCTGGTTCACGGGCGAGCGCCCGCGGCACCGATGAAGGTGCGTTATACCCGAGCCATATCGCCACTGGTCCGCCCGTTGCCTGCGCCATCGTCCGAGCTCGGTTTACTGATCCATTCCAATGCTGCGGATCAGAAGACCCCACCCCAGAGACAAAAGTGGTGATAGTTGGTGGTGATGCCGCCGCGGGGGAGGTCACAGCGTGTTCGGGATCTATGAGTGCAACGAGGTGATTGTCGCCGGACTCGAGAAGGAGAAGGTCGGGGTGGGCATCGGCAAGCTGGGCAATCGCAGGTGAACTACTAAGCCGATTGATTTCAGAAATAGCCACGAGATCGAGGTCTCCGAAATCCTCCAAATAACGCGGCGGTGGGGCGCTGGATGGCGTACACAGTGCATCGATATTCCGCGCGCACATCCAATCCAACGCGCGCCCTAGGGACTCGAAGCCAGCAACCGTATCTGTTATCGGCCCTACCAGGCGATATTGCTCTAGGCGTTGCTCAAATATGGCCAATTCTTCTATCAACTGGGCAACACTGAGTATCTGTTGGGCAGTGACGTCGAGCTGCGAAAGCGGTTTGGCTAAGGCCTGAGAAAGCGCATCTGCTGCCTCGCCGGCGAATCCAGACCGAAATAGCTGGTGATGGAGCGCAAGGAGCAAGGTATGCAGCTCGGTGGCTGCGCGGGAAGCATCGATAAGCGCTGTGCGCGCTGCTTCGAGGTTCACCGCAAAACCTTCTTTAAATTGGACGCTAAATGGACATCAATCCGGGTGACGGCTTCTGCCAGAGTTGCGGCAGAAAAAGCAAAATTCCCCAAAGTCTGTGCGCTCCCGCCTAATTCTTCACACCACTGTGCATGGGCACGATGGAGCGCAGCTGACGTATGAGGCATCGTGTTCAAACCGGCGATAGTGTGCGCTAGAGCCTCTAGCTTTCCCAGCTGCCGCAGAGAAGCAGCTTGGGCACGAAACGGGTTGATAAAACTAATAACTTCAGAATGAGTGGCAATAAATGAGTTCATAGTGCTCATCATTGCCGGTTTGCTGCAGCGTAGCTATCGTGGGCACAAACACCTGTGGATAACTAGTTGATAAATACACGAAGGGGTTAAAAATGAAGGTAGCGGCTGTGCAATTCGTCTCTAGCGGTGACAAACAAGAAAATCTTGACTATATTGTGCAGACCTTGCGGGAGGCTGCCGCGAACGGAGCTCAACTCATCGTATTCCCGGAGGCTGCTAGCCAAGCGTTCGATACAGGGCGTCTGGACACCCAAGCTGAAGAAATTGATGGCCCCTTTGCCACAACCATTGCACAAGAAGCACAGCAACTAGGCGTGACTGTGGTAGTCGGCATGTTCCGTCCCGCTGACCAAGTCGAACGCGATGGAGAGACCATTAATCGCGTATTTAATACCGCATTGATTGCCGGACCCAATGTGCACACCAAATACGACAAAATCTATACCTACGACGCATTTGATTATCGTGAATCAGATACGGTGCAGCGCGGTACCGACCCAGTGACTTTTACTGTAGATGGCATCACAGTGGGCGTAGCTACCTGCTTTGATATCCGATTCCCAGAGCTATTCAAGACCCTAAGTCAGCAGGGCGCAGAAGTTATTGTCGTACCGACAAGCTGGGCGGACGGTCCCGGAAAACTTGAACAGTGGAAAACCCTGACTGCGGCGCGTGCTCTCGACTGCGTTAGCTACATTGTAGGCGTTGACCAAGCACGACCCGGCGGACTAGGTAAGGCTGGGGAACAATCAGGACCCACCGGTGTGGGTCACTCGGTGATTTGCTCCCCGCGAGGAGAAAGGATCGCAGAGGCTGGGTACCTCCCTGAGATCGTGTATGCAGACATTGACCCCGAGTTAGTTATTGAGACTCGAAAAGCCTTGCCTGTACTTGAGCTCTCGCGTTAACGCTCCACTGTCCCAAGGGTGGGGTTCTATGACACAATCCACAATTCCAGCCCGCGCCAAGCCGATATTTAACATACCCGCGCCCTCTAGTACTTGATTTGCGTCTCCAACGAGTACACAACGGTCATAGGCAGTGGGGTTAGCCAGTAATTCTTCCAAAACGAGACGCGCCGGGTTATCTGTTACCTCGGCGAGCGCCAGTGTCGTGGCGTGTATCTCTGCAGAAACAGGTGCCGCGCCAAAGATATGCGGGTCAGTAGAGTTTTCTACTGTGTAACGGAATTGAACGTTAGGCAAGAGTTTGCGCAAATTGACTTGAAATTGCAGATCATAGTGGGCACCTGGTGAGCTCGCGTGGCAGATCACGGAGGCAGAATCGCGGCTTTTAGGTTGATTTACCTTGGCCAATAAGAAAGCACGAACTGCCGCCCAACCTGTGCCATAAGCGATAACGACCTCTTGTGGAGCGCGCGGCAGGCTGGGATCTGAGGCGGGAAACTCGCCACGAGGGTTTCCTAAAGTCCACGTATCGCCGGGACGGGCGCGAACAAGCATCGTGGAGGCGTCCCCAGCGTTATAGACATGAAAGATGAGCTGGCCTGATTCATCAGCTAAGACCGCGGGGGTGAGCAACCGCCACGTCCCCGGAAGATATGTGGTGGTAACCGGCAGAGCCTGGCCGGGGGCAAAGTCAATAGGAAAAGGCGTCTCTACACGCACGATAGCTGTATTGCGATTCGGACGCTTGACCTCCATGACGCGTGCGGAATGAGCTGGTGGCACGCCGGCGAGATCTGCGGCATCGGCAGCTTCTTTCATGATGGTGCACAATTGCCTAATTCGCGCGGCTGTGTGCTCGCGCAGCATAAAACTGAGATTAAAAATGCGCAGACCTTTGATTAAGGCAGCCGCAAAAACATCGTAAAGCGATGTGGGGAACCCATGGCGGCGGTGATCGCGACCGAGCTCGGCGACGGCTTCATCGACAAGCGCAGGGGGATTGGTCAGCGCCCAGGTAAGCGCTGGAACAAGATCTGCGTGCCTAGTGGCGCGAGCATTGCTAAACAGTCCACGAGCCTGCGGAAAAGCAATAAAGACCTCATCGTGAACAACCTCGCGGTAGCGCGCGTCTTCAGCAATAAGCGCGCGGGCAAGGTCATGCGACGTCTCTATAGTATTCATCTCCTCAATAGTATAAGGGCTTGCTCAGCGCACGCCGTCAGAGTGCTTGGACAGGCGGCAAGCTGCACAAGATATCGCGCAGTCTGAAGAATACATAAGAAAAACCTGGCATAAAGCTTGGATTATGTGGCTAAATAGAAAGTAAGTCACATTCGCCGCGCGCCTTATTAGCCACCACTGTGGCCCCACGCTGGGGCAGCGCATTACTTAACACGAAGGGCAAGGTGCCACCATGGACTTTAGCGCGTACACCCTCATGTACGACGTGGGAATGATCTCCCTCCTAATGGTGATTGGCAACATATTGCGTCACCGCATCAAGTTTGTGTTCCAGGATCTCTTGTTGCCTGCACCTATCACCGCCGGTTTGGTGGGTTTGGTTCTAGGCCCCAATGTCTTGGGCTGGATAAACTTCTCCGATAATTTGGGCGATTACACCACTATCCTGATCGCAATTGTCTTTGCTTCCATGGCATTTTCTATGGAAATTGGTGGCAAAATGCGCAAGGGTGCGCGCAATATGTGGGCCTACTCCACCATGATGTTTACAGCTCAGTGGGGTCTTTTCATTATTATTGGCCTCTATCTGCTACGCCCATTTTTTGATACGCCGGACTGGTTCGGAATGATGCTGCCGGTAGGATTTACCGGTGGTTTCGGTACCGCTGCTGCCGTGGGTGGCGCTTTGGAAGAAGTTGGGGCTGCCGATGCCAGCTCGCTCGGTTTCACCTCGGCCACAATTGGTACCCTGGCGGCCATCATCGGCGGTGTTATTGCCGGTAACTGGGGAATTCGCCGCGGCAAAGTAGAACACGTTCCCCAGGATCTTCCAGAAGAGTTGGTCAAGGGATACATTTCCGACCCAGAAGAACGGCCATCATTGGGTAAGGCTACGACCAACCCATCTTCCATAGAGCCGCTTGCGCTGCACCTAGGCTTTGTCATGCTCACCGTAACATTGGCTTACTTGGTGACGGAGGCTATTTCTAACAAGTGGGAAAACGTATCCATCCCGCTTTTTGCAATGTCTATTGTTATTGGCTTGTTGCTGCGTGCGTTGATGAACGCCGTTGGTGCGAGTGAATACCTCGATAAGGATTCTGTGGAATCAGTTTCTGGTGCTTCGACGGATTACCTGATCGCTTTCGGCGTTGCCGCCATTGCGCCGGCAGCAGTTGCAGCATATTGGCTGCCGATGACCATCCTCTTCGTGCTCGGAATCATCTTCTGTACATTCTTCCTTCTGTGGTTCCCTGCAGAATTCTTTGGCGAGCAGTGGATTGAACGCGGAATCTTCGGCTGGGGCTGGGCCACCGCTACGGTGGCAACCGGTATTGCGATCTTGAAGATTGTGGATCCGAAGTTGAAATCCGGAACACTGTCGGAATATGGAATGGCCTACGTGGGCTTCGGCCCGTTTGAAATTGGTATGACCATTTTGGCTCCTATCGCGGTGATGTATGGGTTTACTGCTGGTCTCGGCTGGGTTGCTTGTGCCATTGCGATTGGTGTGTACTGCCTTGCTCGCTTCGGTGGTTGGCTGCCACCGCGCGGAACCATTTTTGCCGAGGGCGTAGGCCATGTCGGTGAAGGCCACGTCGGTGAGAAGGAAGTCAGTAAATAAGACCCCGTCTTAAAACAGACACCCTCTAGAACCTTGTAATCACGACGTGTGGATTGGGTTTCAGAGGGTGTTTTTGCTGTCTGCTGGTCGTGGATTTGTTGAAACTTTAGTGGCTTTGCTCTGGTGAGGGCGCTAACGCTGGCGCGGAAAGTTGACATGTCCCAAACTTGAGGGAACTATACTCAACTTTTTGGTAAAACGGGTGGGGAAAGTTTTTTAAAAAAGTTTTACTTGAGTGGAACAGACTCAAGTTTTTGTGCGTTATACACAATGAGTCACCCTGAAGAAATCACTAGACCATTGTGGTTTTGGTACGGGGTGCAAGCGAAAGGACAATAAAAATGAACTTCAACCCCACCACTAAAACACAGGAGGCATTGCAGCAAGCGCTCGCAACTGCCTCTGCGAAAGGGAACCCGGATATCCGCCCGGGACATTTATTAGTTGCACTGTTAGAGCAAAAAGACAGCATTGCTAGGCCAGTGTTGAAGGCCGCTGGCGTGGATCCAGATGCTGTATTGCAAGACGCTCGGGCGCTGGTTGAGGGCTACCCCTCAGCGCAGGGGCAGAATATGGCAAACCCCAACTTTAACCGCGACGGGCTCAACGTCATGACCCGTGCACAGGAGCTGGCCGGGGAATTAGGTGATGAGTACGTCTCTACAGAGGTTCTTCTCGCGGCCATTGCCGCCTCTAAATCCGACGCTGCAGAGCTTTTAACCAAACGCGGTGCAACCTATGACGCTATTAAAGGCGCGTTTCCAACTGTACGAGGAGCTGCAAAAGTGACAACTCAAAATCCGGAAGATCAGTTCCAGGCCCTAGAGAAGTACGCTACCGACCTGACCGCGCGTGCGCGTGAGGGCAAGATTGACCCTGTTATAGGCCGCGACCAAGAGATTCGCCGCGTCGTTCAGGTGCTGTCGCGCCGTACGAAGAACAATCCGGTTCTCATCGGTGAGCCAGGCGTGGGTAAAACGGCCATTGTTGAAGGCTTGGCGCGCCGTATCGTCGCCGGTGACGTGCCGGAGTCTTTGAAAGGAAAGACCCTTCTATCATTGGACCTCGGTTCGATGGTTGCGGGCGCAAAGTACCGCGGTGAGTTTGAGGAGCGTCTCAAGGCCGTCCTGGATGAGATCAAGTCCTCTGACGGGCAGATTATTACGTTCATCGATGAGCTACACACCATCGTTGGCGCCGGTGCATCCGGCGACGGTTCTATGGATGCTGGCAACATGATTAAGCCAATGCTCGCCCGCGGTGAGCTGCGCTTAGTTGGTGCGACGACGTTGGATGAGTACCGCAAGTACATCGAAAAGGATCCTGCATTGGAGCGTCGTTTCCAGCAGGTCTATGCAGCAGAGCCCTCTGTAGAAGACACTATCGGTATCTTGCGTGGTCTCAAGGAGCGTTACGAGGTTCACCACGGTGTTCGCATTCAGGATTCGGCTTTGGTTGCGGCGGCTGAATTGTCCAACCGCTACATCACTAACCGTTTCTTGCCGGATAAGGCCATTGACTTGGTTGATGAGGCCGGTTCGCGTCTGCGTATGGAGATTGATTCTTCGCCACAGGAGATTGATGAGCTAGAGCGCATTGTTCGCCGCATGGAGATTGAAGAGCTTGCACTCAAGAAAGAGTCGGATGCGGCTTCGCAGGACAGGTTGCAAAAGCTGCAGCAAGAGCTTGCCGATGAACGCGAGAAGCTCAGCGAGCTCAAAGCTCGGTGGGCAAACGAGAAGGCTTCCATTGATGCGGTGCAATCTACTAAGGAAGAGCTTGAGCGCAGCCGTAATGAGGCGGAAATCGCAGAACGTGATGGTGACTACGAGCGGGCTTCTGAGCTGCGCTACGGTCGGATCCCAGAGCTGGAAAAGCAGTTGGAGAAGGCTGAAACTGAGCAATCTAGCGCTGAGCACACGATGTTGACGGAGGAAGTCACGCCGGATGTTATCGCTGAGGTTGTGTCCGCATGGACAGGTGTTCCTGCGGGCAAGATGCTCGAGGGCGAAACGCAGAAGCTGCTGAACATGGAAAACGTCATCGGTGAGCGCGTTGTCGGTCAAAAGGATGCTGTTAAAGCTGTGTCAGACGCGGTTCGTCGTGCCCGTGCAGGTGTTGCTGACCCGAACCGTCCAACGGGTTCCTTCTTGTTCCTCGGCCCAACCGGTGTAGGTAAGACCGAGTTGGCTAAGGCATTGGCTGAATTCCTCTTCGATGACCCTACAGCCATGGTTCGCATTGATATGTCTGAGTACGGCGAAAAGCATTCCGTCGCACGTTTGGTTGGAGCCCCTCCAGGATATGTGGGCTACGATGCCGGCGGACAGTTGACTGAGGCTGTTCGGCGCCGCCCGTACACGCTGGTGCTTTTCGATGAAGTCGAGAAAGCCCACCCAGATGTTTTCGATGTCTTGTTGCAGGTGCTCGATGAGGGACGTTTGACGGATGGACAGGGCCGAACCGTTGATTTCCGCAACACTGTCATCATCTTGACATCGAACTTGGGTGCTGGTGGCAGCAATGAAGAGGTCATGGAGGCTGTCAAGCATGCTTTCAAGCCGGAGTTTATTAACCGCCTTGATGATGTCGTGGTCTTTGAAGCGCTTTCGCCAGAGCTTCTTACTGGCATTGTTGATATCCAGCTCCATGATTTGCAGAAGCGTTTGGCAAGCAAGCGCTTGACTTTGGATGTGGATGAATCTGCCAAGTCGTGGCTGGCTGATCGTGGTTATGACCCAGCGTATGGTGCTCGCCCATTGCGTCGCTTGGTTCAGCAGGCAATCGGTGACCAGTTGGCCCGTCAGCTGCTAGCTGGTGATGTCCGTGACGGTGACACTATTAAGGTCTCCGCAGTTCCAACCGAGTCGGCTGATGGTTCCGTACAGAACCCAGAAACCTTGACTCTGACAGCCGTGCATCCGCAGGGCTAAGCCCAACTGATGTCGGGCGGGCGCGCAGCACTACTTTCCGTAAGTATTCTGCGCGCCCGCTTTGGCATTTCAGAAGTAAATACCGCAGCCTCGTTCCGGCAAAGATATTTAGCGTCTGTATGAAAAGGAGTGCGCAGACAAAAGTCCCAACGGCTTCTAGAATGGGCGGCATGAGTATCTTTATGTCCCCGCAGGAATTATACGATGTCATTCATCAGGCTCAGCGCTACACGCTGTTGGCTGCTTTATGGGGCGTCGGGGATGATGACGGCGAAGGACAGTTTAACTCTTTGCACATTCCGACTGCGCAATTATGTGATGCATCGGCAGCTTTAGCAGGATTGCCTGGTTCTAAAGATGGGCGCAATCCAATACCGGATCCGCGGCAGTTACAGTCCTGGTTTGAACGGTGGGGTATTCGCAACGGTCGCCCTGTCATTGTCTACGACGAAGGCCGTGGCCTCTTCGCCGGACGAGCCTGGTGGATGTTGCGGTGGGCAGGCGTCAAAGACGTGCGCATCCTAGACGGCGGACTGGTCAATTGGTGTAACCACGAATTTCCGACTCTTACTGGTCCAGGCAATATTTCAGTCGAATCAGATGCAGTAGTTAGTCCACAAGATGAGATGGTAGCCACCATCGATGATGTTCACTCTCATACTGGTGTTCTCATTGACAGCCGCGAACCAAACCGATTTGCCGGCCGCCGAGAAAATCTTGATCTCAAAGCCGGTCATATTCCAGGTGCGGTGAATATCCCAGATCGTCTGCTGCGTAATGCCGACCACACCTGGAAATCTGCTGCTGAAATTCGTGATATCTTTCAGCGAGCTGGAATCAATCACGACAACGTAGCTGATGCGATCGTGTACTCCGGTTCAGGAAACCACTCCGCGGCCACACTTGCAGCTATGGAGTCGGTGGGGCTTATGGGCGCTCGGCATTTTGTTGGTGGTTGGTCCCAATGGTCTGCTGACCCTACTAATCCTGTCGAGCGCGGCGACCGCTCTTCGGTCACCCAATAAAATTGGCGGGTCAATATCCCCGCACTCTCCGAACCATCTAAGTCCCACCCACGCTATTTCCGTGGGTGGGACTTACGTGTTTGATGCCTATTGTCCTGCTGACTACCCTCGGGCCCGCTTATGACCGATGTTTTTGCCTAATACTGACGCTTTAGACACTTCGCGCTCACCGAAACGGGGATTCTAAACAACCACAGTGCTCTGGGTGAGCGCGAACGGTTATAACGCCCGCTGTTTCTCCTAGTTTGATTGTTTTCCTGTATCTGTTGCCGCGGGTGTTCTTTTGTCTCGGTAGTTCTCAGTAGTTTCTGCCACAGTCGCTGCGCTGATTGTTGCGATTGAGAAATCTTGAGCGACTTGAGATTTATAGGCGTGGAAAACTAAGCGCAAGCATTACAGTTAAGAACAATGGCTTCTTTACTCCTGTTAATTTCTTTAGCCGCAGCTGGTGGTGCTGCGGCATTGTGGTATGCCGCTGTCCAGCAGGAACGCCGGGCGCTACAGCCTGCGCGTGAATCAGAAACTGGGACAGAACAAGAAAACACGCCTTCCTTAGAAAACAGCGCCCCTGAGTCTGGCGAGCGTGACGCTGAAGCTAAGGATGCGCATTTTTCCCCTGTGGCGCTCAGCGCTGAAGAAGCAGAAGACTTAGAAGAAGTAACCGAGTTTGATATAGAACCTGAAATAGCGCCCGAGATACAATCCCGGACGGAATTCGCGACAGAAGCAACAAGCCTAGACTCTGAAACTGCATCAGACTTGGGCCAAGAGCCAAGCGAAGAACCGGCGGGGAAACCGGAACAGGTATCGCAGGCGGCCCCGGAGCCTGAATCTGAGCGAGAAATTGAGCACCGGACGCGGAATGCAAAAATGCTTATTCCCGGTGCTGTGCGCAGGGAGCGTAAAGCGTGGGCGCAGGATAAGAATTTTGAGTTCATCAAGTCGGACTCTTATTTGGAAGAAGAGTGGCAGCGCGGTGCCGCGGCGGGGGGAGCACAGCCGCGGGATATCGTTGCTGGTAGCGCATTTGGCCATGAGATGCTGTTGATGGATCTCGGTGGTATTCCGGTGATGGCTATGCGCACGGGCGCGGCTTCGGATGTCATTGTGGATTTTCGCCGCGAAGGTGAGTTAGATACCAAGCAGCCGTCGGAGGATTTAGTTCAGACCCGTCACAGTCACGGTTTCGCGGTGTGGGCAAATGAGCCAGCCGTGGTGCAGCGGATGTGGGATATCCGTGTGGATGTGGCATTGGAGCGGATGCCTGCTGATGTGGACGCGTTATGGTTCGAATCGGAATGGGTTTTGGCCCAGATGGACAAACATGCACGGTCTGCGACGTGGGAGGATATGCTCGCGCCCCTCGCATTGCTTGCCGATGCCGCCCGCGTCCTTCCACCCCGTCCCGGCATCGGACAAACGCTACGGCTTGATGGAGGGGATCCAACGCGGCTTGTTCCGACCCCTGCGGTGGTGGAATTGTCGGGAGTACCAGCACTTGCAGTAGTTGATGATGACTTCCATAACCCTCCTATTCAACGCCCGGAGGAACCGTTAGTGATGCCAACTCGTGCGGTGGAAGATACCTTAGGTGATTTTGGAGAGTCGGGGGCATCGGAAAGCGTGGGCCTTGGCGATGATGAAGTGGAAGCTATCGGGGTGGATGGTGAGGCATCGCAAAGCTTTGGGCGGATGCCGCGCACACTGGATAAAGGCGCTTCTATCTTTGATGATGCTACGCGCGGAGACGAAGATTAGGCTAGAGAAAACACGAAATGACGCAACAGGGAGAAAACATGAGCATTGCGCAGGATAAGGCACGGCTGGCGGAATTGGTCAAGGAACTGGCTGTGGTGCACGGAAAGGTGACGCTTTCTTCAGGTAAGCAAGCGGATTATTACGTGGATTTGCGCCGAGCAACGCTGCAGCATGAGGCCTCGCGGTTAATTGGCACACTGTTGCGTGAGCTTACCGCTGATTGGGATTTCGCAGCTGTGGGCGGTTTGACCTTGGGGGCAGACCCCGTGGCAACGTCTGTTATGCACGCTGACGGCCGCCCGATTGACGCATTCGTGGTGCGCAAAGAGGCCAAAAAGCACGGTATGCAGCGCCGAATTGAAGGTGCTGATGTTGTGGGCAAAAATGTCCTCGTCGTAGAAGATACGACCACAACCGGTAACTCCCCGCTGACCGCGGTAGCAGCACTGCGTGAAGCGGGAGCGAATGTCGTAGGTGTCGCCACTGTGGTGGACCGCGCAACTGGTGCCGCTGACGTTATCGCTGCTGAGGGGCTGGAATACCGTTACCTTCTTGGCCTAGATGACCTGGGGCTTTAACCTGTGCGCGATGAACTACAGCCCGGGCCAACGGAATGGAACGAAGGCCGTCACGGTGTAGGCCCGTGGGAAGGGCCGTGGCCTGCCGATGACCGCTTGGACCCAGAGCTTCTTGCAAACGGCGACAGGCGCAACGTTGTCGATGCTTATCGGTATTGGAAGCGCGAGGCAATCATTGCTGACATTGATACCCGTCGGCATAGCCTGCACATCGCAATTGAGAATTTTGAACACGATGCCAACATAGGCACTGTGGTCCGCACCGCAAATGCTTTTGCCGTGGACACCGTGCACATCGTGGGCAAAAAGCGGTGGAACCGCCGCGGGGCAATGGTCACTGACCGCTACCAGCACCTCCACCACCACGACACGGTTTCGGAGCTTATTGAGTGGGCACGGGACAACGACTTGGTGGTGGTGGCCATTGACAACACGCCTGGTTCTGTTCCACTAGAAACAGCAGAACTGCCCGAACGTTGCCTGTTGCTCTTCGGGCAAGAAGGCCCTGGAGTGACCGCAGAGGCGCAAGCCAACGCGCGAATGACCTGCTCAATTGCCCAATTTGGCTCCACTAGATCCATCAATGCGGGTGTAGCCGCCGGAATTGCAATGCACGCTTGGATACGTCAGCACGCGGATCTCAGCCAAGCGTGGCAGTAGGCTGCTAATCCCGCTAAATGCGGGCTAGACTTTGTTGTAGTAACAAAACTTTACATTGAGGTGATACTTCAACCGTGGATGAAAAATGGTCGCACCGAGCAGATCTTGCAGAATCAGCTATTCATGAACGACACGCTTCGGCAGTGTGGTCTCTTCCGCGTACTAATCTGGCGGTAGTTAGCTGGCCACCAACGACCAAAGAACGACTTTTTGTCCACTGGCATTATTGGTGGCAGGCCCACTATGTGGATTGCCAAATTGACGCGGCCTTGCGCAATAATACCAAGGACCGGCGCAAACGGATTAGCAATACCCTGCGGGGAATGCGCATCCGTAACTTAGGCGCTTTGACAAAGAACAAATACTACGACGATAAGCTGTGGTTGGCTTTGGCCATGGGCCGAGTGGAAAAACTAAACAGGATGGCTCGGCCTGCGGCGTTGGGGAATCTACGCACCAATATTCTGGCTGGTCGGGTCGACGCCTTACAGGTTTTTCCTTGGCGTGAAGGAGAGATGTTCCTCAACGTGCCTTCCAATGGCCCCGCGGCCATCATGCTGGCGCGGATGGGTCGTATTGAGGAAGCCCGCACAATTGTGGATTGGATTTATGACAACCTCCACAATGACAAGGGCCTCATTATGGACGGTTTGCGCATGCGCATGGACGGGCACAAAATCGTGCGTGCCATTCATCCATATTGCCAAGGTGTGGTGTTAGGCGCTTGCTTAGAAATAGCGTTGGCAATGCGTGAACAAGCCGGATTCCGCTCACTGGAGCGGCTTGAGTCTGTCCAGGAAGCCGAACTGGCCGAGGACACAATGCGTTACCTCATGCGTATCCGTAGTTTGGTGCAGGCGGTGGCATCGGAGATGGCGAACCCTGCGGGGGTTATTGATTGGGACACCGGCGATGGTGACGGTGGTCTTTTCAAGGGCATCCTCGTCCGCTACCTCGCTGATGTAGCCGTACGCTTGCCTGGTGATTCTCCAGTAAACCGCGCCACCAAGAAACTGGCCGCACGCTTGGTATTGTCGTCGGCGACTTCCGTATGGGAACACCGTTTGGAAGTAGACGGGCTTCCTATCTTTGGCACTGACTGGACCGATGACGCACGGTTGCCACACAATTTTGGACTTGGGGCGTCGAGTTTTGGCGAAAAGGTGGGTGTCATTCGTATCGCGGAGCGGGATCTCTCTGTTCAGCTTTCGGGCTGGATGCTGTTGGAGGCGGCTGCACGGGTTTCGGGGGACATCGCAAAGCAACGAGCAGAAAAGTAAGCGAGCATTTCCGGTTAAGGGCATACTGGTAGAAGTAATCGCCTTAACCAAAAAAGGAATGACACTTCATGCCAATTGCAACTCCTGAAATCTATAACGCAATGCTGGACACTGCAAAGAAGGACGGCTTTGCATTCCCCGCGATCAACTGCACTTCTTCTGAAACCATTAACGCAGCTCTGCGCGGTTTTGCAGAAGCCGAATCTGACGGCATCATCCAGTTTTCCACCGGTGGTGCGGAATTTGGTTCGGGCCTTTCGGTCAAGAATAAAGTTGCAGGTGCGCAAGCGTTGGCTGCGTTCGCCCACGAGGCAGCCAAGCACTATGGAGTTAACGTGGCTTTGCACACTGATCACTGCCAAAAAGAAGTTCTTGATGACTTCGTGCGCCCACTTATCGCTATTTCCCAAGAGCGCGTAGACCGTGGCGAATTGCCCCTTTTCCAGTCCCACATGTGGGATGGCTCCGCAGTGCCTATCGATGAAAACCTGGAAATCGCCCAAGAGCTCCTTGCCAAGGCTCACGCGGCGAACATCATCCTAGAGGTTGAAATCGGCGTTGTCGGTGGTGAAGAAGACGGTGTGCAGGCAAAAGCTGATGCAAATCTGTACACATCTGAAAAAGATTTTGAAAAGACCATCGACGCCCTCGGTACGGGTGAGAACGGCCGTTACTTGCTTGCCGCTACGTTTGGCAACGTTCACGGTGTTTATAAGCCAGGCAACGTGAAGCTACGCCCAGAGGTTTTGGATCTGGGACAAAAGGTTGCAGAGGCCAAACTCGGACTAGACGCAGGCTCCAACCCCTTCGACTTCGTTTTCCACGGCGGCTCTGGCTCTGAGAAGGAAAAGATCGAAGAGTCCCTGCGCTATGGTGTGGTCAAGATGAACGTGGACACTGATACTCAGTATGCCTTCACCAACCCGATTGCACGCCACATGTTTGCTAACTACGATGGCGTATTCAAGATTGACGGCGAGGTAGGAAACAAAAAGGTCTATGACCCACGCTCTTACCTCAAGAAGGCAGAACAAGGCATGGCTGAACGTGTGATTGAGAGCTGTCAGGACCTTCACTCCGTAGGCAAGTCCTTGTCCAAATAACCTGCTTTAAGGGGCGTCTATCGCCGCCCCGGTGGTTGTTAGCTGTGGCTGCGTCTGTACAGGCGTGGCCACTTTTGGGATCAGCAGATTAGGGCCAGGTGGTGGCTAGGATAGTGGGCATGAAAGGTATCGACGGGCTAGCCCACGACGGATTAGTGTCCACGCGGGAGCGACTGCACGCGGTCGAGTCATCGCTTAAGTCGCGAGCGTTACGTGTAAAAGCGCGGTTTCCCTATATCGTGCAGGCAACACTCGGTGCGGCATTGGCATATTGGGTGGCCCACGAAGTCTTTGGCCACGCACAGCCTTTCTTCGCGCCCATGTCCGTGGTTATCATCTTGGGACTTTCCGGCGGAGACAGGCTGTCGCGTTCTTTTGAGATGGCGCTCGGTGGAATTTGCGGTGTTGCGGTGGGGGATACCCTGTTTCATTACACCGGCTCGGGGTGGTTTCAGATTCTGCTCACCGTGTTTGTGGCCTTATTGGTCGGGTCGTTTTTGACCAAGGCTGTGTTGGTGTCCAACCAAATTGTCATCGGGTCCATTTTGATTGCCACGATTTTGCCGCCGGATGTGTCCAACGCAGGACTCGAACGCGCGATAGACGCGCTTATAGGCAGCGTCATTGGAATTGTGGCAATTGCGTTGATTCCCACCTCACCGCTGACTAATGGCCGCGTTGAGGTCTCTAAGGTCTTGGCCATTATTTCTTCGGTGCTCCATGATGTGGCGCGAGCCTTGGATAACAAGGACCCAGAAAGTGTGGAGCAGGCGCTGGCCGCAATCCACGGCTCGCAGTCCGATATTTCCAGTATGTTGGCCGCAGTCAAAACAGGTAAGGAGACAACTAAAGTGTCCCCGCTGATGTGGGGGTCGCGCCGCCGGGTTCGCTCTTTTGAACGAATGTCGCAACCTGTTGCCAATGGTGTACGCACGGTGCAAGTCATGGCGCGCCGGGCCGCGGTGTTAACGCAGGACGGGGATGAGGTACCGGCACAGCTCATCGATATCATCGAAAAGCTTTCCGATGTCTCCCTCGCCCTGTCCGCCACCTACCAGAAGAAACCGCGATACTCAGAAGCACAGGAAATTCCCATTCTGATTCACCAACTACGTGAATTAGCTGCGCAGACAGGACCTGAAATTCTTCCGGATAACGCCGTGCTTTCTGCGTATGCGATTTTGGCCCAGACGCGGTCGGCAATTGTAGACCTTCTCATCGTGTGCGGTATGTCCCGCGAATCTGCGGTGGCGCAGCTCAAGCCGTCGTCTGCACACCCCGCGTTCCCACCAGAGTCTTTGTGACAGAATTCCACAGCGAGTCGTTCATACGGCAACGAAATAACCTTATTTTCGTAAGTTTTCCACAGGCGGTGGGGAGAAGGGGAGCATCGGCAAGCAAGCGGCTTTAGCGTTGCCCCTATGAACATTTATACAGCACAGAAATTGTGTCTAGCAGGCATAACGCGTACGGCTCGGGCGGCCATGCTTGCCGATGCCACCTTGCATCACATCCACCGCAACATCTATATCGACGAAGCTCCCACCCCTGAGCGTGTCGCTCGCGCTCTTATCCAAGGGCTTGCGCAGGTTGCTTTGACGGGGAAAACGGCGATTGAGTTCTATAACAACCAACCACTGACGTTCCCCATCGAGCTGGAGGGGCCGCGCACTATTCGAGGCAAGAATTTCTACGTTAAACACTCACGCTTAGACAGGGTCGATGTCCGCGATGGAATGCGCGTTGTGCACCCACTGAGTGCTGCCCGTGCGATTCCGCGTGGAACTGAGCGTGCCTTGGAGCGGTTCTATTCCGGACCAGTAGGCAAGAGGAAATTCCTGCAAGATGTTGCACGCAGTCGTAGAGTCAGTGCCCGTTTACGTTCACTGTTGCAACGGATTTCCATCGGCGCCGATACCTGGGGCGAGCGAATCCTCGGACGACAATTGCGGGCATGTGGACTTACAGTAGAACACAATGTGCGTATGCTGGGATACCGTTTTGATCTGGTGCTAGGAAAATACGGGATTGTGGTGGAAATTGATGGCTGGGAATACCACAAATCCTTAGACAGCTTTATCTGTGACCGCTGGAAAACCTCCAACGCTAGCGCAAGTGGGTTCGTTGTCCTGCGATTT
>JAXFXA010000054.1:0-38533 GCA_034091885.1 Corynebacterium sp. | reverse complement strand
TGAGGACTTTGCTGTCGATGGAAACAAAATCGACCGCATCGTGGATGCCATTGTCACGAGTATGCAAACCAGTGATGTCATTGTAGTCTCGTCGGGATCGGTAGCAGCCGGAATGGCGCCTCTAGGAATCCAGCAGCGTCCCAAGGATCTAGCAACCAAACAAGCAGTGGCTGCGGTAGGCCAGTTCCGCTTGGCCAATGAGTGGTCACGTTCTTTTGCCCGCTACGGTCGCACGGCTGGCCAGGTGTTGTTGACTGCATCTGATGCTGGACAGCGCGATCGGGCACGAAATGCTCAGCGGACCATCGATAAGCTATTGCATCTGGGTGTTGTGCCAATTGTGAATGAAAATGACACCGTGGCCACCTCTGAGATGCGTTTCGGTGACAATGATCGCTTATCTGCACTGGTTGCCAACCTAGTGGATGCAGACGCGTTGTTCTTGCTGTCAGATGTCGATGGTCTCTATGACAAGAATCCTGCTGAGCCTGGCGCGAAGTTTATTGCAGAGGTGCGCAGTGGACAAGACCTTAAAGACGTCATCGCAGGTGACGGCGGCAAAGTGGGCACTGGTGGCATGGCGTCTAAGGTTTCAGCAGCTCGTCTGGCTTGTCGCGGCAGCATCCCAGTTTTGCTCACTTCAGCAGAAAAGATTGGGCCCGCGCTTGCCGATGCCTCCGTGGGCACCGTTTTCCATATTCGCCCACAGCGTCGATTGCGCTCGTGGAAGTTCTGGGCACTATATTCGGCAGACACCGGTGGAACACTGCGGCTTGATGCCGGCGCTGTTAAGGCCGTAACAGAACATGGAAAATCCCTCCTAGCGGTGGGGATCACAGATGTTGATGGTGAGTTTCATGCTGGTGAGATAGTGGAAATTGTCGGACCTAATTCGGAGATCATCGGTCGTGGTGAAGTTGCGTATGATTCCACCACTTTGCGGGAACTAATCGGTTTGCATACGGTTGAACTTCCAGAAAACGCGCGTCGTCCAGTGGTTCATGCAGATTATCTTTCCAATTTTGCCACTCGCGTTTAAACGCCGATACCGGCCGTAGATAGTAAGAATTAACTAGGGTGGGGCCATGAAGTATTTTATGGGACCCCGAATTGTAGAGACCGCTAAAAAAGCAATTGACGCGGCGGGACATGAACAGGTTGACGCTATTGAAGACGCACAAGCGTTTGTCAACACTACACCTCATCCGCATAAAATCCCGGAAATTCCTGACAACATCGAGTTTGTCCAGCACTTCTTTACCGGTGTGGAAGGACTAATTTCTGCTGGCATCATTACACAAGATGGTGTGCCGTGGTGTAATACCGCGGGTGGGTTTGCTCGTCCGGTGGCAGAATCCGCATTGGCACTTTTGTTAGCACAGGCACATCAGCACAAACGTTTTACGTTGGAGGCCAGCTGGGAGAACGCGAGTGAGATTGATAAGTCCCAGTCGTGGTTGTACACAGCCCCAAACGAGGATCCCAGCCACGTGGTTATTTTTGGTGCAGGAGGAATTGCACGTGAGCTTATCAAGCTGCTACGACCCTTTGGCTGCCGTATCACGGCAGTAAATCGCAGCGGCCAGCCGGTGGACGGTGCAGATGCAACCGTTGCCTTCCATGACGCAGAAAGCCTGTGGGCTGAAGGTGACTTCATCGTGCTCATCATGCCGTTGACACCGGAAACTGAGGGGATAGTCGACCGTAATAAGTTTAAGCAGATGAAGAATTCCGCGATTGTCGTGAATGTGGGCAGAGGCAAGCTTATCAACACCGATGACTTAGTGGAGGCACTGCGCGCAGGTGACATTGCTGGTGCGGCATTAGAAGTTGTTGACCCTGAACCATTGCCGGACGGGCATCCGCTTTATGAGATTCCAAACTGTACGATGACTCCACATATGGCTGCAAGTGAGCACGTTGCAAGCAAACACGTGGGACCAATATTTAATGCCAACGCCAAAGCCTGGGAAAATGGGGAGGCTTTGCCCACCCGTGTTGATGTTTCACTGGGGTATTAGGCTGGGTTATGAGCGAGAACTAACTGGACTTGCGGTAAATTTGGAGACTATGTCCACGACTACCGTTTCAGAAGAAAGGGCGCGTGAGCGCGCCGAGGTTTTAGACAAAGCAGCCGCTGCAAAGGCCGTTGCGCCAGTGGCAGCGCGTCTGACCTCCCCACAAAAAAATCAGATTCTGTTGGCAGTAGCGGATGCGCTCGTTGCACATACCGAAGAGATTAGAAAAGCCAACGAGAAAGACATTCACAATGGTGAGTCCGCTGGCTGGTCTGATTCTTTGCTTGATCGTCTGCGTCTTGATGCGGGACGTGTCGCAGGTATTGCCGATGGTCTGCGGAAAGTCGCAGGTCTGCAAGACCCCGTAGGCGAAGTTTTGCGCGGAAAGACCATGGACAACGGCATTGAGATGAAGCTAGTTCGTGTCCCTCTAGGTGTAATGGGCATGGTGTATGAAGCCCGTCCCAATGTCACCATTGATGCTTTTGGGTTGGCTTTGAAATCTGGAAACGTTGCTTTGTTGCGAGGATCTAAATCTGCACGTTTTTCTAACGAGAAATTAGTAGAGATTGTGCAATCGACGCTGGCTGCTTTAGATATGCCGCGCGAATTAGTACAGCTGTTGCCTTGTGAAACACGTGATTCTGTTCATGATCTGATTACCGCGCGTGGACTAGTGGATCTGGTGATTCCTCGCGGTGGCGCTGGTTTGATCAATGCAGTAGTGGAAGGCGCGACCGTTCCCACGATTGAAACTGGTACGGGTAACTGTCATTTGTACATCGATGCCAGCGCGGATGTTGATATGGCCATTGCACTGGCAATTAATGGAAAAACTAGGCGTCCGTCGGTATGCAACAGCACGGAAACAGTGCTTTTAGATGCTGCATTGTCGCAGGACACCAAGCTGCGGATTGTCCGTGCTTTGCAGGATGTAGGCGTTACTATTCACGGCAATCTAGCTGAGCTAGGAAGCTGGGGAGTAGTGGGCGCGCAGGAAGCTGAGCAGTGGGACGATGAGTTTCTCACCATGGACATTCGCGTGAAAAGTGTTGCGGGAGTCGATGGAGCAGTAGAGCATATTGCACAGCACTCCACTGGTCACACTGAAGCAATCGTGGCACAAGACGCTGCAATTCTTAGTGAGTTTTCCCACCGCGTGGATTCGGCTGCTGTCATGCTCAATGCATCGACAGCTTTTACTGATGGCGAGGTCTATGGCATGGGTGCAGAAATTGGAATCTCGACGCAAAAACTCCATGCCCGTGGCCCGATGGGCTTGCCGGAATTAACCTCTACCAAATGGGTTTTGCAAGGAAACGGCCAGACTCGCCCATAAGTTGCGTTTAGCGCATGACGTGCGTCCACTCTGCACGCTTAGCCAAAAACTCCTGTGCTGCTGCTTGGGCATCAGCAAGGGAGTGGGACGCACCCCAGCCGCACTGGACTTCGTTGGCGGCGGGAACTTCTTCGGCGGCAAGAACGTCGTGCAGTCCTTTTTCTAGGACGGCAATAAACTCGTCTTGTTCTACACCAAGCATGAGAGCGTAGAAACCGGTCTGGCAACCCATCGGGGAAAAGTCAATCAGTTTATCGGTGTGGTTGCGCAGTAGCTCTGCCAATAGGTGCTCGAGGGAGTGCACAGTTGGCATCTCAAGGTGGTCGACATTGGGTTGAGCAAAGCGGACATCATATTTAACTAATACGTCTCCACCTGGCAATTCCTTACGGTCTGCGATGCGGACGAAGGGGGCTGCTACTTCGCGGTGATCAAGGTTGAAGGACTCCACATTCATGCGTGGGGCATTAGCATTTTCGTTTGAATCTACTCGGTCAGTCATGCTCACTAGAATACACAGCCGGAAAAACGACTTGCCCAAGCAATTATGATTGGCGGTATGCATGCCCTCGCCCACATTTTGAAGACACAGCTGTGTGCTCGTGGATTTACTGAACATAGAACTGGAGAAAAGCAGATTTTTCTCCGCTCTGTCGATGGCATGTCTAATGCATATATCGCTGTAGAGGCATCGTTCGGGTGCCATGCTTATCCGCCTGAGTACGCAGCTGATGCGCACATTCGGCTGCCTTCGCCGCACAACCCTGCGGTGGAGTGGCTTACGCCGATGTTTCGATTCTTGGTCGATGTTTCCGCCGTAGCTCACCTTTTGCCTGCCGATGCCTGCCGCGAATTCATCGCCATAGGCGCGCAGCGCTTTGGGCAGCTGATGTACCGTAGGCCGTTTGATTTAAGCGATACAGTGCCAACTACGTTAGGCTTGCTTGTCGATGCTCATCGCGAAACACGTGCAGACGAACTTGTCCGAACGGCTGTCATTGCACCTCTGGGGGACTTTTCTGCTGACATAGAGCAGCGTGCTTGGACTCTCAAAGACCTCGTCGGCATGGCATTGGAACGTAGCGACGGTATTCATCTCCAGCGTCTGCACTGTTTGACGTTACTCGTGCTTTTGGCTGCTGCCGGTCGCGAGTTTAGGCCGGTATTGGAGCAGGTGGCACTAGAAATCGATGAGTATCTCGTATCATCAAGTGAAAAGCTGGGCGGGGAACTACCGCAGCTTGGACTAGGTACACCTGAACTAGGTAGACCTAGTCTAGGGAGGCAAGCCCTCTATGGACAGGCGAGTGCGCAGGACTTTGTTGCAGCCATGAACTCGGTCTATATGGGATGGCAGAAGGTGTGGTACTTCGTGTGGATAGAAGAAGACCTAAAGTCGCTGCGTATCCAACCGGCACCGGAAACCGGAAGCACAATCCCCAGCCGTTGCCGGTGGCGTAGATACGGTATTCCGGCCGCGGCGTCGAGTGGTCTGCGCACGAAACCTATTGATTTGAGTTTGCCCGGCCGCCTATTTGACCACTGGTATGCCGCGAATCAGGGGCGTTTACGGCAGTTTTTGCACCTCGATGTTGATTATCCAATCGATATGAATCGGCCTGTCATGGTTGAGGTGAGAAGACTTGAACGACAATTCCTTGACACCTTTGTCGATGCAGGGAGTGCAAGCGCGCGGGTCAGTACGCCTTTGGTTGAACGCTTCATCAGTATGTTCGGCTTCATAATCTGCCAATGCGTGCCCCGCAGCAGATGGGTGCAACACCCCGATGATGCTTGGCTGCATCCCGGTATTGACATCAACTCAGGGAATGTCATCGACTTGTTTGTCTTGTGCCATGAGATAGCTACTGAGCGTTCCGGACGGGTCTTAACTGAACTCATCCGAAACGCCAGGGTAAGCACGAGAGAGGGCTTCGCAGGGGAAGACTCGGCACAATTCTAATTCTTAGAGACAAAGAAGGTTTGTTTATTAACAAACTCGTCCATGCCCACCGGACCGAGCTCACGGCCATAACCGGAGCGACCAATACCGCCAAAGGGAAGGTCGGCCGATGAATTATGCGGCGCGTTGACTGAAATCATGCCAGTGTTAATCTTTGCGGCAACTGCCTTGGCACGAGCAACATCAGTGGAGAAAACAGCTCCGCCCAAACCAAACTGTGAGTCATTGGCAAGCGCAACCACCTCATCATCGGTTTCAAACCTATATATAGCCGCGACCGGACCAAAGAACTCCTCATGGAAAGAATCTGAATCTGGCGGGATATTGGTTAAGACGGTGGGTGAGTAGTAGGCGCCTTCATCGAAAAGCTTGCCTCCTGCGCACAAAGTGGCCCCCTCGGCAATTGCCTTTTGGACCTGTTCATCGAGGTTTTCTGCGGCATCCCGCGAAGAAAGAGGGGTAAAGCGTTGCGGATCCTCATCTGCGGGGGTGCCCTTTTTCATTTCCTCGGCGAGCGCGGTGATCTCTGCGACGAACTCATCATAGATTTCAGCGTGAACAAAAATCCGCTTGTTTGAGGTACAGGTCTGACCCGTGTTTTTCATCCGAGTTGACCACGCCAATCGAGCGGACTCTTTCACGTCGGCGGAATCGAGGATGATGAAGGGATCATTTCCGCCTAGTTCCAAAACAGAGCGCTTGAGATATTTTCCTGCCAATGCAGCCACCGTCTCACCCGCACGTTCAGAGCCGGTGAGGGACACTCCCTGTACCCGCGGGTCTGCGATGATTTTTTCGACCTGCTCATGGTCTGCAAACAGATTGCTAAAACCGCCTTCTGGCAGTCCTGCATCGCGGAAAAGCTCGGCCAATGCTTCTGCCGAGGCCGCACAAATTCCCGCATGTTTCAAAACAATAGTGTTGCCCAACATGAGATTGGGCGCGAGCATACGCACTACCTGGTAATAGGGGAAGTTCCACGGCATGACGCCGAGCAAAACCCCCAGGGGGAGCTTCCGAACAATCGCTGTGCCCTTTTGTGCCGTAGGGATTTCCTCATCGGCTGCGAAGCGCTCGCCGTTTTCGGCGTAGTAGCGCAGGATTTCGGCGCAGAACTTAATCTCGCCTTCCATCTCCGTATACCGCTTGCCCATATCGGTAGAGCCGATGAGCACTAGCTTATCGATGCGCTCTTCCAGCAAATCCGCAGCTTTATTCAATACTGTTGCACGCTCAGGGAAGCTTCGCGCAGACCAATCGCGAAAGGCGGCGTCTGCCTTCGCTACTTCCTGAGCTATTTCCTCATCAGTAGCGATGTCAAACGTAGCCAAGACTTCGTTGGTTACTGGATTTTGCGTGCGATATGTAGCCCGAGACATCAGTGTCCTCCTTGACGCGTCACAAGCGTTGCTGAGTATGTGATGACATCGACTATAGGTGAACCCCGGCTTCGGGGGGGATGAAGCCGGGGTTCTGTGGAGGCGGGGCTTCCCGCCCTCTCGGGGGGTGGTGGGCGGGCGCCACGCAACCTCGCACAAGCTAGGATAACGCGAATTAACCAAAAGATCACCTTAGCGCCAAAAAGTTTCTTCTGACGAGTACTAACGCGCAGGTAACAGTGCTAATCTCACAAATTACTGTGAGGTAATTCACCAAGAATTTGCATCTTGTTTGTACAGTCACCTGGTGTTCGATGCGCAAAAGATTTGGTGTTTGTGCCCAAGATCGTGTGTGAATTAGTGCAGAGTAGCGGTGGTGCGCTCGGCGGCAGCGATGCGGTCCAGATCCGTTGTACTAACTAGCCCGCTGACTACAACCGCGGAGCCACCGCCCGCAAGGGGCGACAGAACAGCGCGGGCAAATGAATCCTTATCGTGCCAGCCAGTAGACAGTAGCCGTTGATTGCTTGGCTCAACTGATACGGCTTCCGGCAGGGGTGTAGTGGTCCCAAAATAAGCATCTCCGTAGAAGCGGACGGTCGGGCCAAAGTCAATTGTTCCTGGTGGGATTTCCCCACCTGTCTCTGTCACCCCACGACCGAACGGATCAGAGCTAACGATGACAACATCCACAACGCCTCCCGTTGAAGCTGACAGGAAAGAACCATCGAGGTAATAAGCAGATTTGTTGAGTGACGTGAACACGGCATCAGCGGTGGACTTACCCTCTTGATCTCCGGTTGTGCTATCAGTCAAGTCATAATTGACGCCAGCTGCAATGCATCCGAGAGCAATTACCGCGGCCTGCCACGAAACAGGCAAATCAATGAGGACCTGGGAATCGTGGTCTAGTTCCAATTCTTCTTCAACCATGTTTGCTATCTTGGCCGCCCAGTTGTCCAGTGTTTGCGCAGAAAAATCCATGCGAGCCCCAGAAGCCTTTTCATAGACCGTCAAACGGGGAGCAGCTGGATCGGCATCTAACAGGTGTGACAGAAGTTCCATGACTCCATGGTAGGAGTTTTCACATTCTTAAGGTAAAAAACACCTCGCGGGGTGGTTAGTTAATGCGGTGTGGTTAGTTAATACAGCGCGGACCTGTACCGCCAGCGTCGATCTTGGGAGAAACCTCCGCGTTACCAAAATCTTCCCCGGGAGTACCAACGACGTTTTCGGGAGCAGTAGTAGGGCCGAGGTCTTCGGACGTAGAACTCATAGTGGGACCAGCGTAATTGTCGGCTACAACGACAACGAAAGAGCCCGGTTCCAAGGAATCATTGACTGTGACGGGCAGACCACCGAGCTGTTGCGCAAGTGCCAGGGCAGCGGGATCGGTGGCATCGGCAGCCACAATCTGGGATTCAAAGTAGGTACCCGGCACGGCATTGGCTGTCTCACTGATGGAGTAGCCAACTGCACTCAGCCATGCTGAAAGCTCATGGCCCAGTCCGGATACACTACCTGCGTTCAAAACGGTGAGGTCCAAGCCGTCTGCGACGGGGCTTTCCCCCGGTATCGTAGACCTGCTTTCCGTTGGGGTTGGCGCCGCTGTTGCTTCTGCCGATTGCGCAAGGTCATCAAAAAACTTGTGGACTTGGTTGGGATCAACTGTCACGATTGACTCACCATAGTCACCGACACCGTCGACAGAAGTCACTGGGATGGTATTGAAGGTGACGTTGCCGCCGGCGAGGTTAGCCAATTGAGTGGCAAATCCCATGACGTCCCAGTTTTCATCGATGACCACTGAGCGCTCAACCGCCTGGGAAATACTGTTGAGAGTGCTTGGCGATGTCAACACGCCCGTCGACAACATCTTGTTGACTAGGGAGGCCATATAAGCCTGTTGTCGAACAATTCGGTCGAGGTCACCGCGAGGTAGCCCATACCGTTGACGCACGAAAGCCAATGCTTCAGTTCCGCTGATAGTCTGCTGTCCAGCGGGGAAACGAGCACCCGACATTTCATCATTGACGGCTTCGTTAAGGCAGACATCGACGCCACCGACGGCATCGGTGAGGAGAACGAAGCCCAAGAGACCAATCTCGGCATAATGGTCGATATCAATGCCGGTTAAGTTACGAATCGCGTCCAGCAATGCCGCACGCCCTGCATCGACACCGGCCAGCTCAATATCCTTCTGGGACATCAATCCAGACTCACTTGTGCCTGCGGCGCGCTTAGCTTCATTATCTGCCACGAGTTCTTCCATACGCGCATGCTTGTGCGCAGTATAGACACCGTTGATCTTCATGTTGCCGAATTCAGCGTCGTGAATATAGGTATCGCGTGGGATCGACACTGCGGTTGCTCGAGACCCGTCATTAGGGACACGGATCACCATAAGAGTGTCTGTGTTTTGTTCGCCGCCGTCAACGCCGGCATTGAGCTTGGCAAGTTCTTCATCGCTAAGCGGATTGCCTTGGGCGTCAGCGCGGGAATCGGAGCCCACTAACAAAATGTCGGCAGCCCCGTCTGTATTGTCCTTGAATCCTTGGCCCTTTCGGTTTCCAAGATTCAAATTGGACGCAGAGCTCATGCCCTCTCCCAAGCGGCCAATCGTGGAATAACCGATACCTGAAATTGCCAATGTAGCCACCGAAAGTGCAGCTAGAACAGCCTTAGTTGTCCTTGACCCAGCTTGTTTTGTGGCTGGGACAAAGTTTGGAGCAGGCTTTATGTCACGCACGTGGCGGTATCGGTCTTCGGTCACAGGCTATGTGCTTCCCAACTTGGCTATGAACGCCGTCCGTGACACGTGGCTTTGAATCTTGCTCAAGGTATTTCAAGCAACAGACACGTGACTGGAGCGCACGAACTATCTAAAAAATTTCAAGGCATTATTGTATGCCACACACCTAGGCTATGGCGATCTTGACCAATCGGCCTTGTCGTTTCATTCAAGTCAATTCCGACCTTGGTACGCTTTGTCCATCGTGAGTAATTCATCTAATAACGCCGCGTCCAATGCAACGGACTTTTCCCAAGCGCAGCCAAAGAACGTACCCGCAGGGGGAAAAACCTTGCCTATTGGGCTCGTGACTGTGACCTATTCGCCGGGGGAGCACCTCCAACGCTTTGTCGACTCGCTTGCGGATGCAACCCGCAGTGACGTTCATGTGGTTTTGGCCGACAATGGTTCGCATGACGGTGTGCCGGAAGCAATAGCAGCGGCATACGAGTGCGTTGAATTTACTCCGACAGGTGGAAACATCGGTTATGGCGCGGGGATGAATTTTGGGGCGAGAATTCTGCAAGAAAAGCGAGCCTCCGGCGAACTTCACCCTGAGTACTTCCTGATTGTTAATCCAGACGTTGTTTTTGCGCCTGGTTCCATTGATGCCCTGATACAGTGCGCACGAGAAAATCCGCAGGCTGGTGCCGTAGGACCCCGTATCGTTGAACCCGATGGAAGTCCATACCCATCCGCGCGTGCGGTTCCCCGACTGTCCACAGGCATTGGGCATGCGCTATTGGGTAACCTATGGCCTAATAACCCATGGTCAAAGGCATACCGTCAAGACGGGGATATGGAACATACGCGTCAGGCTGGATGGCTTTCAGGCTCGTGCATTTTGCTCCGCTGGGATGCTTTCTTAGGAATCGGCGGATTTGATGAGCGGTACTTTATGTATCTCGAGGACGTGGATTTAGGCGATCGTATGACTCGCGCTGGATGGAGCAACGTTTACTGCCCAGATGCTGTTATTACCCATGCACAAGGACACTCTACCTCGGCACATTCTGAAAGAATGCTGCGTGCTCACCACGAATCGGCTTATCGCTTTCTAGCTGACAGGTACTCTCAGCCCTGGCAGGCACCCTTGCGAATTCTATTGAAGATAGGACTTGCTGCGCGTGCCAAGTTTGTAACAAAGACGAGCGCACCTAGAATCTGATTGCAGAAAGTGACTTTAAACGTAGCGCGACCGTGTTAAGACAATTGGAAGGTAAGCCACGAATGGAACAAGGTGCACAAACCGGAAACGGTGCTGCGGTTGATGCAGTGATTTTGGTCGGTGGGCGAGGCACCCGTTTGCGTCCGTTGACTATCGGAACGCCAAAGCCAATGTTGCCTACCGCTAATTACCCGTTTCTCCAGCACCTGCTTGCGCGAATTAAGAATGCTGGAATCCAACACGTGATCCTCTCTACTTCGTTCAAGGCGGAAGTTTTTGAAGAATACTTCGGGGACGGATCAGACCTCGGGCTAGATATTGAGTACGTTGTTGAGGAAACCGCATTGGGTACAGGCGGCGGAATCAGAAACGTCTATGACGAGCTACGTCATGACACCGTCATGGTTTTCAACGGTGATGTTCTCTCCGGCATGGACCTTGCAGGTATTTTGCACACCCACCAGTCCAAAGACGCGGATGTCACCCTGCACTTGCTCAAAGTAAGTGACCCGCGTGCTTTTGGTTGTGTACCAACGGACTCTGATGGTCGCGTGACTGCGTTTTTGGAAAAGACAGAAGATCCTCCGACAAACCAAATCAATGCGGGCTGCTATGTCTTTAAGAAATCCCTCATTGAGACGATTCCAGCAGATAGGGTGGTCTCAGTGGAGCGTGAAACATTTCCACAACTGTTGCAGGAAGAGTACAAGTTCTACGGGCACGTAGATAATTCCTACTGGCGCGATATGGGTCGTCCTGACGATTTTATTCGCGGTAGTTCCGATATTGTTCGCGGAATTGCTCCTTCCCCATTGTTAGAGGGAAAAACTGGTGAATCTTTCGTGGATCCCTCCGCGGGTATCGCTAGCGGTGTTTTGTTATTGTCCGGCACTGCAGTTGGCCGCGGAGTAGAGATCGGCGCTGGCTGCCGAGTAGATGGAAGCGTCATCTTCGAAGGTGCCACCATTGAGCCAGGTGCAATAATCCACAACTCGATTGTTGCTTCGGGCGCGCGAATCGGAGCCAATGCTCACCTCGAAGACTGTGTCATTGGTGAAGGGGCAGCAGTGGGTGCTCGGTGTGAGATTCAAGGGGGCATGCGTGTGTTCCCAGGTGTTAGCATTCCCGATGCCGGTATTCGCTTCAGCTCAGACGCCTAATCCGTTCTTACGTGGAAACCATTACGCAATCGCATCCTGATCCTACGGTCAGGGTGCTTTTTAACGGCGGGGTGTGAGTTGAAGTGGGGTGAGAGAGAAGACTTCGTATCGTATTGGCGCGACACGCCGAAGTTGCGGCAAAATATGTTCGCTATACCCAACTAACCACTATATGTAGTACCCCCGTGTTATTCCCCCATTTGATCGAGGGTGTGAATTTTGTGACTTGTGAGAAATGTGACGTGGGCTTTTATTGACAACAGCAATATTTCTATAAGTTCGGCTTGACGATATTTAGTGTCACGGTGTGTAATCACAACAGTGTAAGTCGCTAGCTACACCGCCAACCGACGCTCAAGCGTTTGTCGAGTTTGCACCTTCGTGGGTGATGTACCTCTAAGGCTAAAGTGTGTTGCAGCGAAGAATTTTTAAACTACTACGGAGGAAAGGATCGGCGTGGAAAACGGGAAAAACAACGCCATTCTCCGTGGCGGTGCTGCCGCTGAGTTGTCGCTCGATGAACTTTTTGGTGCCGTCGAACAAGAGTGGCAGGATCAGGCGCTATGTGCGCAGACCGACCCAGAAGCATTCTTTCCGGAAAAGGGCGGATCAACCCGCGAAGCAAAACGAATTTGTCAGGCATGTCCGGTTCGTGATGAATGCTTGGAGTATGCGTTGGAACATGATGAACGCTTCGGTATTTGGGGCGGATTGTCTGACCGTGAAAGGCGCAGGCTTAAGCGCGAAATTGGTTAGAGCTCGACTTGGTTCGAGTTACTAACGTAATCAGGCCTTCTCAGGTTGCATTTCTCTACCGAGAGGGCCTTTTTGTTTGAGATTTCTACCAGTTGAAATCAGGATCAATGACTTCGGGATCAATGTTGAGATAGTTGGACACAAGGGCAGTGATAACAGCTTTGAGAAGTTCTTCGCGCTCTTCGTGGTTGTTGCACCGTGTTTCAACCGGCTTGCGGAAAATAACCATGCGTGCGCGGGTTGGCTGTCCAACGCTATTTATCCCGGCAGGGACAATGCGACCTATAGGGACGGGGCCATCGGCCACAATGTCATCGGGAAGCATAGTCATATCTGCACGAAGGCGCATTCGCGGAACTGTGTCGACTGCAACATCGAGTCCGGCCAGTTCTTCAGCGTAAGAATTGTGAATAGCCGCGTATGCCTCCAGTACTTCCATGTCGAATAACTGAGTACGCGTGCGAAAACGTGGGGTTTGCGGTGGCAAGAGTGGACCGCGAGGGCCGCGACCGTGTCGGTCACGTAGTGAGCGTGTCTGCGGAGGCATATCGTAATTTTAAGGCGGTCAAAATTGATACATTAGCTGCCACGCCGGTATTAACTTCTTGTGCAAAGGCGGTTAGACTATTGACTCGTGACTGAGATTCGTCGTTGTTCCCGCCCAGGTTGTAACCGTCCCGCTGTGGCGACCTTGACCTATGCCTACAGTGAGCAAACGGCTGTGGTCGGACCCCTCGCCGAGGAACATGACCCGCATAGCTGGGATCTATGTTCAGAACACGCGGACCGTATAACTGCACCGCAAGGGTGGGAACTTGTACGCGTAGACCAGGTTGATCTTTTTGATGATGACGAACTGCTGGCACTCGCAGCTGCTGTGAGAGAAGCGGGTCGCGTCACTACTGGGCTAGTAGACGGCGATGGTGCCGGTTCTGGTGCAGACCCTATTGATTATGCTGCCAATTTTGACGGAGCTGACCCGCGCAGTTCGAACCACCCAGTGTTTCGTACCCGCCGTGTTGCTGACATAAAACAACGACGACGCGCTCACCTTACGGTGGTTCCAGATATTTCTCCGGACTCCAAGCCGGAAGGGGACAATGGTTCCGTACGATCTACACCCGCCGATTGCAGTGACGGTGAATCCGATTCTGCGACGCCGAACGCAACTGATTCCTAAGAGTTTCTGGAATTTTTGATCTAAACGTTCCTTCAAGGATCTCGTAGGCGTCATTTCACAGTACAGTTAGTAAGTATGCGTACACGTGAAGCACTTGATGCTGTGATTAAAGCTTATGACGTTCGTGGTGTTGTAGGAAAAGAAATTGACGCGGACTTCGTCCGCGAAGTTGGTGCGGCTTTTGCGGCGATATTGCGCGAGGAAGGTGAAACGACAGTCGCGGTCGGTCATGACATGCGTCCATCCTCGCCGGAATTGTCCCAAGCGTTTGCGGATGGCGTTGTTGGCCAAGGTCTAGATGTCATTCATGTCGGTTTATGTGCAACTGATGAGTTGTATTTTGCTGCTGGAACATTTAATTGTGCTGGAGCGATGTTTACCGCATCGCATAACCCAGCCCAGTACAACGGCATTAAAATGTGCCGTAAGGGTGCTACTCCTGTGGGTGAGCAAACTGGTCTCTCCCGTATTAAAGACATGATGGTGGATGGGATTCCTGCGTTTGATGGTGAGAAGGGTAGCGTTTCGGAGCGCGATATCCTCGCTGATTATGCAGGCTTCCTGCATGATCTGGTGGATTTGAAGGATTCTCGCCCATTGGTCGTGGCTGTCGATGCAGCCAATGGTATGGGTGGACACACCGTACCAGCAGTGTTTGAGGCTTTGCCTTTCGATGTGCGCCCGCTCTTTTTTGAGCTCGACGGTACTTTCCCTAACCATGAAGCCAATCCTCTGGATCCGAAGAACTTGGTGGATCTGCAGGAATTCGTCGTTAAGCAAAAAGCTGACATTGGTCTTGCTTTCGATGGCGACGCGGACCGCTGCTTCGTTGTTGATGAAAAGGGGCAACCGGTATCTCCTTCGGCGATTTGTGCACTGGTTGCGCAGCGCTATTTGGCTAAATTCCCCGATGCGACGATTATTCACAACCTGATTACGTCGAAGACGGTTCCTGAGATCATTGCTGAAAATGGCGGCGCTGCTGTGCGTACACGCGTGGGCCACTCATTTATCAAGGCAAAGATGGCGGAGCACAAGGCCGCTTTTGGCGGTGAGCACTCAGCACACTATTACTTCCAAGAGTTCTGGAATGCCGACTCTGGCATGTTGGCGGCGTTGCATGTGCTCGCTGCTCTGGGTCAGTCTGACCAGCCCTTGAGCGAATTGATGGGACAATACTCCCGCTATGTTGCCTCTGGGGAAATCAATTCGACTGTTGATGATCAAAACGCTCGCCGCCAGGCCGTGGTCGATGCTTTTGCGGACCGCTCTGAGTCGATTGATGATCTCGATGGAATCACTGTGGAGCTGCAAGGAACTGATGCATGGTTTAATGTTCGTGCATCTAACACTGAACCGCTCCTGCGCCTTAACGTGGAGGCGAAAACAAAGGAAGAGGTCGATGCGCTGACCGACGAAATCCTGAGTATTATTCGTGCCTAGGAGGCGTCTTTTCGCCGCAGTTTTTGACTAATTTTTTCACTTAGTCGCATAAGCCCGCTGTTTATATTCTTTCCAGGAATTATAAATGGCGGGCTATTTGCGCATTTCAGGGCGGTTGTGTGAGCTAGACAGGCAACTAGACCGAGTGGTCTTTATTGTGTGAACAAGGTGGACTGGTTAGTTTTATATCCAACAGCTTGTAATTAATAAAACCAATTGAGGATTAAACAAGTGACTATTACTACTAGCCGCCGCGCTTCGCGTCCAGGCCGTACTCCGAAGCCGGAAGGGCAGTGGAAGATTGATGGCACTACACCACTCAATGACGACGAACGCCTAAAACAAGAAGACCCAGGGCTGGCAGCTAAACGTCGAATTATCGAGTTATATTCCAAACAAGGATTCTCCTCAATCCCGCAGGAGGATATCGCGCCTCGCTTTAAATGGGTTGGGTTGTATACCCAGCGAAAGCAAAACCTCGGTGGGGAGTTGACAGGACAGATAAGCAATGAGGAATTACAAGACGAATTCTTCATGATGCGTATTCGACTTGATGGCGGGCAGATCACTCCGCAGCAATTGCGTGTCATCGGTGAGATTTCTCGCGATTATGCTCGCTCCACCGCTGACTTTACTGACCGTCAGAATGTGCAGCTGCACTGGATCCGAATCGAAGATGTTCCTGCGATTTGGGAAAAACTTGAGGCAGTGGGGCTAAGCACGGTGCTGGGAAGCGGAGACATTCCTCGCGTTATCTTAGGTTCCCCGGTAGCTGGCGTGGCAGCTGATGAGATCATCGATGGTACTTGGGCCATCGAGAAGATCGTAAATGACCTACTTCCACGAGAAGAATTCCACAATCTTCCGCGCAAGCTGAAATCTGCTGTTTCCGGCAATTCTCGGCAAGATGTCACCCACGAAATTCAAGACATTGCCTTTGTCGGAACCACTCACCCCGAGTTCGGCCCCGGGTTTGATTGCTTTGTGGGCGGTGGTTTATCCACCAACCCGATGCTCTCACAATCCCTAGGTGCTTTCGTCCCGCTCGAACGTGTTCCCGAAGTCTGGGAGGGGGTTGCACGACTATTTCGTGATTATGGCTTCCGTCGTCTGCGCAACCGAGCCCGTCTGAAGTTCCTCGTTGCACAGTGGGGCGTGCAGAAATTCCGCGAAGTCCTCGAAACCGAGTATCTCTCTGCTCCCTTGGCAGATGGCATTCCTACGGTCGCTCATCAAGGCAACCGTGACCACATCGGTGTGCACAAACAAAAGGACGGAAACTGCTATCTGGGGGTAAAACCCACCGTAGGCCACGCCAGTGGCGAACAGCTCATTGCTATTGCTGACATCGCAGAAAGGTTCGAGCTCAGTCGTATTCGCACCACGCCAATGAAGGAACTACTGTTCCTCGATATTCCGGAAGAAGATATTCCAGCTCTATCGAGGGAACTAGATGCAGTGGGACTGTATTCGCAGCCGTCGGAGTTTCGCCGCGGGGTCATTTCTTGTACAGGCCTTGAGTTTTGTAAGTTGGCGCACACCACAACCAAGGCACGCGCCATCGAACTGGTCGACGAACTTGAAGATGAATTAGGGAACTTAGATGTCCCCATCACAATCTCTTTGAATGGCTGCCCCAATTCCTGCGCGCGGACTCAAGTTGCAGACATTGGGTTTAAAGGACAAACACTGAGCGATGCCGACGGAAACCGCGTGGAAGGGTTCCAAGTCCATCTGGGTGGCGCGTTGGGACTCAATGCTGAGTTTGGTCGAAAACTGCGCGGACACAAGGTTGTTGCCAGCGAAGTAAGCGCCTATGTCATTCGTGTTGTAAAGAAGTATCGGGAGCAACGCACTCAGGGCGAGCAGTTTCGTGAGTGGGTTCTGCGAGCTGCGGAAGAAGATTTGCAGTGAGATTTAGACGCGCCCCTAACCCGAACCGCAACCATCCTCTGTTTTGCCCCTATTGCGCAAGCGAAGGACTATTTCCCGCGGAAGAAACGGATTTTTCGTGGACATGTCAGGACTGCTTGCGTGTATTTTCCGTCCAATTCCATGGTCAAGATGACCCCATTTGTGCACCGCAGCCGATGAAATCTACAGCAGATGCATTGGCATATTCTCTGTTGACTCGAACCGATATTAAAAAAGGAGTGGTCTGATATGGCTGCGTTAGTGCCATCTTTTGCCGCAGAAGACCCATCAGGGCTTATCCTTTTGGCACACGGTTCGCGCCATCCGCAGGTAGCGGAGCATATTTCTAAGATTACTTCCGCAGCTTCGCGCAGTATTGCTCGCGGGGAAAAGGGTGCACAGGTTCATGTAGCCTCCGCTTATCTTGATCATCTTGAGCCAGCTTTGCCACAGGTAGCGCACAAGCTTGCCGATGCCGGCATCCGCCGTGCCACCGTCATCCCTTTACTTTTCACCCGCGGATTTCATACGCGTGTGGATGTACCGAACGTCATAGCGCAGGCAGCCACATCATCTGGCGTGGACTTGATATTGACCCCGGGGCTGGGAACAGGACGCGAGATGTGCACCGTATTGGAACGCAAGCTCGCTGCTGACCTGCCGATAGCTGGCGGCATCGAAAAGCTTCATGTCATTGTGCTCGCAGTGGGCTCTAAGGCGCCTCAAGCAAATGCGGAGGTGAAGTTATTAGCCCCGGCACTACAGGAGAAAACAGGATGTAGAGTTTCCGCGGTTTTTGTTTCTTCAGCTGGGCAGGCTCCAAGCCAGCCTCATGGCATTGAAGCGCTTCGGTTGTACGCAGCCAATGGTTCGCGTATACATCTCCTGCCACTCTTTGTCACTGAGGGTCTTCTCCTAGACAGGTTCATAGCCGCGGCAAAGGAAATGGGAGCGCACACCAAAGCTCATATTTCTTTCTCCACACCACTAGGAGACACATTGGCATCAGTCGTGGCGCGGCGATTTGCTGCGGGACAACGAAAGATACGTGCGCCGGATGAGCTTGCACAGCGCATTCGATGTAAAGCGGCTAATTTTTGATTACTAATACTTTTTAAAACCTAAGAAGGAATTTCCCATGAGAACTTTAATACTCATAGCTCTTGCTGGAGCAGCTGCTCAGCTTGTCGATGGCGGCATCGGCATGGGCTTTGGCGTCACCTCCACCTCTATCTTGATTATCCTCGCTGGATTAGGTCCGGCACAGGCCTCCGCAGTGGTTCACACCGCCGAACTAGGTACGACATTCGTATCGGGATTTAGTCACTGGCGTTTTGGCAACGTTGACTGGAAACTGGTTATTTCGCTAGCTATTCCGGGCGCTATTGCAGCTTTCGCAGGTGCTACTGTGCTGTCGAATATTTCCACCGGTGCGGCAAAGCCAATTACCTCAACTATTTTGTTTCTCATCGGTTTGAGCTTGGTCTGGCGCTTTAGCCAGGGACGAATCCGCCGTGAGGTGAAAAAGCGTTATCACTCTCGGTCATTCCTGATCGGCTTAGGCTCAGTGGGTGGTTTCTTGGATGCATCTGGAGGAGGCGGATGGGGACCTGTTACAACCTCTACTCTTCTGGCATTGGGCAAGGAACAACCTCGCCGAGTCGTCGGTACTGTGAACACAGCAGAATTCTTCGTAACCTTGGGAGCAACTTTAGGTTTCGTCTTTGGGTTGTGGGATGATCTCGTTGCCAACCTAGCCGCTGTTGTGGCGCTATTGGCGGGCGGAATTATTACCGCACCAATCGCTGCATGGCTGATTAGTATCTTTAACCCAGTAGCACTTGGTGGTCTGGTGGGAACAGGCATCGCTGTACTAAACGTAGCGCGCGTTTATGGCGCACTTGGTAACTGGCTGGGCTTTGAAGTTTCCACTCCAGCAGCGTGGGTTATCCACCTAGGTCTGCTTATTGGAGGAATTGCGCTCACAGTGCGCGGCGTGAAGGCTGCCAAGAATCAGCCTGAGACAAATCCTGAGTTCGCAGAGCCTGAGCTAGAACTTGCTACGCCAACGGCAGCTCCAAGCCAGCTACAGCCCCAATAACAAAAACAGCAGGCGGCACGATCTCATGCGTGCCGCAGGCATGAGATAACTCACCCAAAGTCGTGCGAAAAGTGCGTTCTTGGGCAGTTGTACCATTTTCCACAATGACAACCGGAGTCGCGGATGACATCGAGGCGTCCATCAAGGCGCGAGAGATGGCATCCGCATTTTTCACGCCCATGATCACAACAAGGGTGGCACCACTTTTTCCCAGAGCCGCCCAATCCACCAAGCTATTGGGATGGTGGGGCGGAAGGTGTCCACTGACAACCGTAAACGCATGGACTACCTTGCGCTGAGTCACCGGAACTCCAACAGATGCTGGAACGGATACCGCGCTGGTTACCCCAGGAATAACCTCGGTGGGAATACCTGCCTGGGCACAAGCGACAACCTCTTCAAACCCTCGACCGAATACAAAGGGATCCCCGCCTTTTAACCGAGCCACGCGCTTGCCGGCCTGCGCGTAAGAAATTAAAAGATCATTGATCTTTTGCTGACTGGTTGAGCGCCCATAGGGCAACTTGGAGACATCGATAAGCTCTTTGGCGTCAACGTCGCATAACTTATCCAACTCGGCGGTCGGCCCCAGGTGGTCAGCCAAAATCACATCTGCGGCCTGTAACGCATGCATCCCGCGTACAGTGATGAGATCCCACGCGCCGGGCCCACCACCAATGAGAACCACAGGTGGTACCTCATCAAGCCGTAAATTAGTTGGAGATTCCATGTGAAGATACTCTACCCGCGGTTAAAGCTACGGCAGCAAGCATTTCATTCATTACACTGGGCGCCATGACAAATGTCCGGAACGATTCTGCTGCACCTTATGCTGGCGACGATGACGCTACTGCGCGCACCTACTATGTAGGGGATAACTACGACCCTGAGACAGTCCGCTTTTTCGACGTAGCGCATGAAGGCGCGCAAGCTCGCAGCCTGAAAGACTCCGCGGCCGATATCAGCAGCCGAGTTCACGGTCTTTCTCCGCGGGCAATCGTTGTTGTGGCGCTAGATCATGTCGCTCATGCTGCGGCTGAGTTCGTGACGCATAAGATGGCTCCGCTACATCAGCCTTTAGTGGTTGTGGATGAGTTGCCTAAGTTCGTCGGACCATTAGACATTGTCGTTGTGGTGGGAGAACGCGCGGATTCGGATCTCGCGTTGTACGGGCTCATCACAGCTAATCGGCGCGGAGCTACAACCATTGTCTTGGGTCCAGGTCGCGGACAACTTATCGAGGAAGCACCGGAAGAGTCCCTAGTAATTCCAACTTTGCCAACTGCGGAAGGACCATCGCCGGTTCGATATATCGCAGGGCTACATATGATTTTGTGGGCCCTAGACCACGACTTAGCTGTGGTAGAGCGACGATTAGAAGAAATCGCGAATGCGGTCGATGATGAACTACTAGCCCTTTCCCCAGAGCGGGATGCAAGTGTTAATCCCGGACGAAAGCTGCGTGAATTTTGCCAGGGAGCACGCGTGATTCATAGCGCGCAGTGCCGCTATGTGCCGGTCGATTACCAACCACGTGAGATAAATATTGGCCCGTTGGTGGCTCAATTCGCAGCAACATTGTGGGCGGCGCGGGGAATCGGCGGTGAGTATGTAGCTTCTGAAGAACTAGGTTTTGCCTTAGAGCGACAACGCCACGACCAGGAGATATCAACGGGAGGTGTGCCCGCTGTCGACGATCTCTTCTTCGATCCATTCTTAGACGAAGAAGAGCGTTCCCGCGGCCATGTTGTACCCTTAAAGATTGTTATGTGGGGCAGCGGCGAAACTGACATTGCAGGTTGCATCGCTGCCGATGTAGTCCACACAGAAACCCTGGTTTCCGCACCGAGTGGTGTGAGTGAATTGATTAGGGCGCTGCGGCTTATTACCCGTGCATTTGCTGTGACTACTTATGAGATTGCGTAAGGATAGATACATGCAGAAAATTAAGGGCGCAGCCCGAGCTTATTCGTGGGGATCTAAGAGTCTGATTCCCCAATTGCAGGGAAAACCAGAAGCAACGCATCCGATTGCTGAGCTCTGGTACGGTGCCCACCCTGGTTTGCCTTCTCCGCTTGAAACACCACAGGGTTCCGCACAAAATTTGCACGACCTGATCGCAGATAATCCCGATGCTGAATTGGGGGCGAAAGTTTCTACAAGCTTTGCAGCACGCCTGCCATTTTTGCTGAAGATTCTGGCTGCCGCAGAGCCACTATCCTTGCAGGCGCACCCCTCAAAAAGCCAGGCTGAGGAGGGTTTTGCGCGTGAAAATACAGCGGGACTGCCTATCGATGCCCCTGAGCGTAGCTATAAAGACGACAATCACAAACCTGAACTGATTGTTGCTCTGACTGATTTCTACGCCATGGCTGGATTTCGTCCTTTGGCGGAAACCCGAGTTTTAGTCTCCGCGTTGGGCAGTCAAGAACTCATGCGTTCCTTCGACATGCTTGTGCCATCAGGGGAACTGGATGAGCGCGCAGAGTCTGATTCCATGCGGGCATTATTTACGACGTGGATTAGTTTTCCTGCTCCTATGCGCAAAAAACTCATTGGTGACGTCATCGAATCCGCACGGAGTTATCTCCACGAAAGCCACTCCGAATCACCGGAGTGGATAGCTGGTGTGCTCAGGACTGTCGTCTCCTTAGACGAGCAGTACCCGGGCGATATTGGCGTTTTAGGTGCCTTGCTGCTCAACCACATTCATCTGGCACCCGGTGAGGCCTTGTACCTCGATGCAGGCCAGCTGCATGCTTATGTTCGTGGCTTAGGCGTAGAGATCATGGCGAACTCCGACAATGTGTTGCGGGGTGGTTTGACTCCTAAGTTCGTCAACGTTTCTGAACTTGTAAAGGTCCTAACCTTTGCTGCTGAGGAAGATCCTCGAGTCTCACCCACACGCCTTAATGCGGAGTCGAGGGGGATAGAAAATGCTCTTCAGACCAAGGTTTATTCCTATCCCGTTCCCATCAATGAGTTCGCTTTGAACGTGTGTGAGATGGAGCCATCGGGAAGCGTGACTGTTAATCCAGAAGGCCCTGCGATTGTTCTGGTCACGCAGGGTGAATTGACTCTCACAGATGCGTACGGTGGTGAAAGCACCATTGGACCAACCGAAGCAGTGTGGATCTCTAACGCTGAGGAAGCAGTGGAGCTGGCTGCTGGTGCTGGTGCAGCGCAAGTGTTCATCGCCAGCGTAGGAAGTTAGCTTTATGCCACGCCTAGCGTGGCTTTCCCGCTAACCCGAAGGTGTTGGTTCCGGTGAAGTCGGGCTAGATGCGGTGGTGGTGGAATCAGTTGTCTCTGTAGGTTCAATTGGAATAGCCACGGTCTCGCTGGTATCCGTTGGGATCAGATCTGGTGAGGTGATATCGGTTGGTTCTGTCGGCACGACCGGTACTTGGTTTTGCACAGGAGCGTTGGTGCCAGAGTCACTTTTCGGGTCTTGTTTTACCGGTGTAGCAGCAACAGGGTTGGGAGCTGGTGCAGTGCCTGTGCTGTCGTCCTCGTTACGAGGCCTGCGACGGTGTCCGCTAGAACCTACGCGCGATTCGCCCTGGCTTGTCACAGTGTTCTGAGGACCGCCGGGCTGTCCTGGTGCGGCTAGTACCTGGTCGGAAGTAGCTGCTGCAAGAGGTGGATTTATCGTGGAATCTCCAGTGCGGTTATCCCCAAGAGGGGAGCTTGTTGAAGTATCCGCCAAGTTATGGTTGTCAAAAATTGAACCGGGACGGTACACAGTTTCTGGCTCTGGCCTCTGCGGACTTTGGTTAATCACCGCATTGGGAGCTAGGAAAGGATCGCTTCCATAGCCAGGGACTTCTACGCCGCGACGCCGAGTTGTCATGTTTGGATCGGAAGTAGTGCGGACCGTGGAGGGCGGGGAGGCTTCCGCAGCAGCTTCCGTTATGACAGAACGTGTTGAAATGTTGGTGTTGGGGACGCTCAAATGCCAGACAAAATAGCCGATAGCGCATGCAGCCACGACGCCAAGTGCAATGAATATCAGTGCGCGGCGAATATCGCTTGTCACGTTTGGGCCTCACTAGACGCTAGTTAGATAAGCAAAAATTGTTACACTAATAAATCCTATTGAGGTATCCGCGTGGGAGGTAACAATCCAATAACAGTATTGGCTCCATGCTTTCATGAACATTACGAAAGTGCAACAAATTTGCATGTGTCACCGCAATGAGCGTACTGCGCAAAATGTCGCCCACGCCGACTTAACAACCGTGGCTAAGCCCGCTAGCACACGCCAAGATGTACATCGGCGTGAAAAAGGGTAAAAATAAACGGTAAAATTGGCTGCGCGCCCATCCATGCGATTAGCATGTGTCAAGGCTGCAGAGCGGGTATTTGGGAACAAGTTGAGAGCTTTGTCATCTGACACAAAGGAGTACTGATGGGCACTTGGGATGAGGATATCTTCACCAACGAGGTAAACGTTGAATTCCTCGATGATTTGGCGTCCATGGATTCCGAAGACATTGTAGAAGCAGTCCGTGATGCTATTGTTTTGGCCGCTGAAGGGGCCGTGAGTGAAGATGAGATTGCTAATGCGCAGGCGGCAGCGACGATTGCCGCAATTTGGTCTGGTGCACCATTTAGCGCAGGCGACGTTGTCTCCAACTACCCGTTTATTCGCGGTTTGGTGGGGTCGAGCGATGAGGAACTCAATGAAAAAGCTGCTCAGATCTTGGAAGACGTCGATGCAGACTACGATCTAGAAGTATTTATCGAAGCATTGGCTTAGGAACAAGCAGTTTTTCATCCGGCCTCGTTCTCCATGTGTTTTAGCAAGAAAGCGTATTGACAGTGATTATCGCAATTGAAGGCATCGACGGGGCTGGCAAAAACACTATCGTTCGCCAGATTAAAAATGAGCTTGCGGTAGACGTTTCCGTTGTGGGTTTTCCGCGCTACGAAACCTCTCTGCACGCGCAGTTAGCGCAAGAGGCCCTGTACGGCCGAATGGGTGATTTGACCAATTCAATCTATGGCATGGCAACGCTTTTTGCGCTCGACCGCCACGGTGTAAAAGAGCAGCTTGTGGCTGCTTCGGAATCGACAGAGCTTTTCATTCTAGATCGATATGTTGCGTCAAACGCTGCATATTCCGCCGCTAGGCTTGGCGATGATTCCATCATGGACTGGGTTTTTGACCTTGAGTTTGGTCGGTTAGGTCTGCCCAAGCCTGAACTACAAATTTATTTGGCCACTCCAGTTGACATTGCCGCAGAGCGGGCTCGTCATCGTGCTGGCGAAGATGAAACTCGCGAACGCGATGAGTATGAGAAAAATGCCAATCTGCAGGCCGCAACTGCTGCTGCCTATCATCGATTAGCGCAAGCGAATTGGGCAGGACAGTGGCTAGTCGATGATGACGCGAGTAGGATTGTAAAGACTGTCAAAACGCTAGTAGGGGAGTAAAAAGTGGCGCCGAAAATCCTAGTCGTGGATGATGATCCGGCGATCTCTGAGATGTTGACCATCGTCTTAGAATCTGAAGGAATGGAACCAATTCCTGTCATGGACGGAAATGATGCGGTACCAGCCTTCCAACAGCATGATCCTGACCTTATCCTGCTGGACCTCATGTTGCCAGGCATGAACGGTGTAGATATCTGTCGCGCAATCCGACGCGAATCAGCCGTGCCAATTGTCATGTTGACTGCAAAAACAGACACTGTCGATGTTGTTTTGGGCTTAGAGTCCGGTGCGGATGACTACATTACAAAGCCATTCAAACCAAAAGAGCTCATTGCTCGTATCCGCGCTCGCCTGCGCCGAACGGATTCCGTGTCGTCAGAGCTCATTGAAGTCGGGGACTTAATTATTGACGTTCCCGAGCACACTGTAACCCGTAAAGATAGCCAAGGCGGACCTGGTGAAGAGCTGGCCTTGACTCCGTTGGAATTCGATCTGCTTCTAGAAATGGCACGGAAACCAGGACAAGTTCATTCCCGCGAGGAACTTTTGGAATCGGTGTGGGGCTACCGTCATGCATCTGACACCCGCTTGGTCAATGTCCACGTCCAGCGCCTGCGCGCCAAGATCGAACACGACCCGGAAGACCCGCAAATTGTCCTCACCGTTCGCGGTGTTGGTTATAAAACCGGCAAAGTAATCTAGCCGGCCGGTGGTTTCCCGTACTTTGTTGAAAGAGGCTGGCTATCAAACAGCGAATAGGTCGTCTGCGTGACGTTGTCGTAGACTCTTGGCGCACCTCCTTGCAAGTGCGCGTTTTGGGCATGATTCTGGTGGCATCGTCGGTGGTCATGAGCATTTTGGCGTTTGCTCTAGTGACGGTGTTGACCCAGCGTTTAGTTGATCAAAAAATCAACATCGCGGACCAAGAGATCGACCGCGCCCGCGTTGTTGTGGAGCAGCAGATAAATGCCACAGGCAGTGCAAACTCTACTCAAGTTCGCCTCAACTCTGCCCGTGCTTCGCTTACTCAATTGAGTGCGGAAAACTCAGAAGCTCAAGCAGTCTATGAGCCGGTGCTTGTGGTGGCAAACAACTCCGGTGAACTGACCACATCCCCGGAAGGCTATGAAATCCCTACCCAATTACGCGACTCAGTGTCGCAAGGGCAGGTGATGTATCAATTTACTACTATTGACCAGCCCGATCGCGGCTCTTACCGAGCTCTTATTGTAGGCACTCCGACGGCGTCGGATCTGACAGGTCTGCAGCTATATCTGGTCATGTCCATGGAGAACGAAGAATCAACAATGGCGCTTATGCGCGGTTTGCTCTCAGCCGCAGGTGTCGTTGTGGTGGTTCTACTCGTTGGTATTTCTTGGTTGGCAACGCAGCAAGCCATTGCACCAATTCGTTCGGCTTCTCGCATCGCTCAGCGTCTGGCTGCTGGTCATTTGCGTGAGCGCATGGCTGTGGACAGCGAAGACGAGATGGGTCGACTTGGCGCATCGTTTAATGACATGGCCGATAAGTTGTCCAAACAGATCGCACAGTTGGAAGAATACGGTGACCTGCAGCGGCAATTTACTTCGGATGTTTCCCACGAGCTGCGGACCCCTCTTACAACGGTTCGAATGGCGGCAGACTTGATTGCTGCGAATGCGGAAGACTTTGATAATTCCACGCGTCGTGCAACTGAGCTTATGACACGCGAGTTAGATCGCTTCGAGGAATTGCTCAATGATTTGCTCGAGATTTCCCGCCACGACGCCGGTGTTGCTGATTTGTCCTCTGCACAAATCGATATCCGCAGTTGTGTTAGCTCCGCGGTGGATCAAGTCGCACATCTGTCAGACGAACTCGAAGTAGATTTGATTATCAATACGCCGGCACAACCGGTCATGGCGGAAGCCGATTCACGACGCGTCGAGCGCGTGCTGCGAAACTTATTGGCAAACGCAATTGACCATTCTGAAGGAAATCCAGTGCGGGTGGATGTCGGTCAAAACGAGTCCGCAGTTGCCATTACTGTGACTGACCATGGAGTGGGGCTGAAAGAAGGCCAAGAAGAATTGGTCTTTAACCGTTTTTGGCGTGCGGATGCTTCGCGCAAACGCCATTCTGGCGGTACCGGCTTGGGTCTAGCCATTGCTCGCGAGGATGCCGTCTTGCACGGTGGAACACTCGACGCCACAGGAATATTCGGTGTAGGCTCATGCTTCCGTCTTATTATCCCGCGGATACCTAATACTCCGATTGTGGAGGAGCCATTGCCGCTTATCGTTCCTCCTCCTGCTGAAGAAGATAATACGAACACTTCTGGCAACCAAGAAAATTGCAGCGGCTTGTCTACCGATTGCGATGGTTCAGGGCAAAACGACGCACCGTCGGCAGAGCCGGAAGGTCCGGGAGTGGTGTGGCCTGGACAAAAATACGGGCACATTAGGTTTATCACTGCGGAAGCGGATACTTCGCTGGAGACAGAAACTAGTGCGTTTCCTGATACCGCTCTTCCATTTGCTGGGGCCGTGGCCGAGGGCGATGAGCGAGAGCCTGCAGAGCAATCTGATGTAAACGGAGTGGCCCAACACCCTAATTCTGCGAAGCCAAGCGAAGGAGATGACCGTGCGTAGTGACTACAAGCCGAGACGGAAAAGGCGCATCGCTGCCACCACTGTAGTGTCAGTCATCAGTGTTGTTTCCCTTTCCGCATGCTCTACATTGCCGCGCGATACTAATCCACAGGTACTGCGGTCCTTTGACCCAAAGCCGGAGACCCAGCCTGAAGTTGGCCCGACTCCAGGGCAAGAACCAGACTTGCTCGTACGTGACTTCTTTGCGGCTGCTGCCATTCCTGCCGCAGACTACGGCGCTGCCCGCAGCTTCTTGTCACCTGAGGCCGCGCAGACGTGGAAGCCGGGAAAATCAATTCTGGTGGTAAATAACATTGATCTGACTACGCAATCCGGGTCGACGGCTAATGGCCAAGCATTCAATGTTCGCGGAAATGTAATTGGGCAGTTAAGCGCAGGCGGCAGTTATATGCCGGAAAACAGTGCATTCGAAGCCACTGTCCGTGTCCAACGTGTTGATGGAGAATGGCGAATTACTGATTTACCGGACGGTGTAGTCATTGATCGTTCGGGAATGCGCAATCATTACGAGCCTCAACCGCTGTATTTCTATGAGCAAACGGGCAAGGCCTTGGCCAACGACAGGCGTTGGCTATACAGTGGCGGAAACCCATTGGACGGGGAACTCATTGCGTTGCTCCTGGAAGGCCCGTCGCAACAGTTGGCTCCTGCCACGGTCTCCCTTTTGCCGCCGGAAGCAGAGTTTGCTGGGGCGGAAGACGGTGTGTACCGGTTTACTGGTTTGCATTCTATGAATAGTGATGACCGATTGCGGTTTGCAGCACAGCTCGTCTGGACGTTATCGCACGCCGGAGTTCAAGCACCGTATCGGGTCACTGCGGATGGCTCACCGTTGATTGAAAACCTTCCTGAAATGACCACTGATGATTTTGCTGAATTTAATCCGCGTTCGGCGTCCACAACGGTAGCGCCACTCTATGCGGTTAATCAGGGCAATATTCTCCGAGTCGCCAGCAATTCTGCTACACCTATTGACGGCCGTCTGGGCTCGATAGGGAATGTAGAATCCGCCGACATCTCTGCCGAGGGGACGGTTGCCGCTGTCATTCGTGAACAAGAAAGCTCCAAGCTAGCCATTGGGACAATAGGCGGCGAGGATATCGATGTTCTTGATGCAGAGACGATTTCGCGTCCTACCTTCGAACTTAATGGTCAAGGTGTGTGGGTTGTTGCCGACGGCGATCAGCTTCTGCGGGTGATGCGTTCGCATCAGACGGGGGAAGTGACTATTTCAGAGGTAAACACGAAGGCACTGGAATCCATTGGTGAGGAAATCTCAGTGATTCGCTTGTCCTATACGGGTGTACGCATAGCGATGATCATTAATGGAAATGTCTACATCGGCACTATCGCCCGACAAGCCTCCGGTGAGTTTGCTGTCAACGCTGTCTATAACCCGGCTATTGAATTAGGTGGGACCGCTCTTAGCCTGGATTGGCAGCCGGATGGTTCGTTGATTGTAGGCACCTCGTCATCGGATAGCCCTGTGTGGCGTGTGGAATTAGACGGTTCTTCGGTCAATACACTGCCTAGCGGAAACGTGGCAGTCCCTGTGGTGTCGGTTGTGTCTTCCCCGTCCACGTTCTATTTGACCGACCCGCACGCGATGTTGCAGATGCCGATTGAGGCAGATTCGCCGTACTGGCGTGAGGTCCCAGGTCTGCAAGGTATGAGGTCTTCGCCTATCGTTGCAGATTAGAAGTGGGGTGGGGGATGTGCATTTGCAAAGGATGCTGGCTGGTGCGCAGCAGACCATAGCGCAAGCGGGGGAGTTGCTGCTTCCACAGGCGTGCGCAGGGTGCGGCGCGCCGGGTCAGGTCTTATGCAGCCAGTGCCAGCAGGACTTGCGGGAGGTTCCGCGTCCCACGTGGCGGGCAGAGCTTGTCGATGTCCCCCTGTTTACCCTGGGAGACTATAGCGACCTGCGCCGCAATGTGGTCCTTGCGATGAAAGAGTACAACAACCGTTCCGTGCGGAACTATGTGGGAGCAGTATTTGCCGCTGCTTTGGAGTACCTCGCTGCCCGCGGGGATATTCCAACGGCAACGGTTTTAGTCCCAGCGCCCACACGAGCAAAGGCTGCCGCACTGCGTGGCGGGGACCCAGTCCGTGATATTTGCTTGAGTGCAGCGAAGACTCTGCGTGGGGGAGTAAGACCCAGTCTCGTCATCGACGTAGATGTTGTTTCCTGTGTTCAGATCTCAGCAGGTGCTGACGATCAATCAGGATTAAATGCTCGGCAACGCCGGGCTAATCTCCAAAAACACATCGAACTATCTCGTCGCGATCTTGTGCTACGCCTTCGTGCAAAAGGATCACACGTGGTCATCATTGATGATGTAGTTACTACAGGATCTACTTTGTCTGCGACTGCCAATATATTGCGTGGAGCAGGGATTACTGTGAGTGCGGCGTTATGTTTTGCGGAAAGCTATTAAACCTCGGCGGCACTTTGGTTATTACCAGTGGTATCATTAGAGGTGTAACACCAAGTGAAGGAAATGAGTGCTACAGCACAATTATTGTTGCTTTACTTTGTGGGAATACTTGCCCGCGGGGAAGTGAAATTCAGCAGAAGTTTTTGCTGAAGGAAGCATAGATCCCCACGATTTTAGGGAGGAAAGTCATGACCGGACAAAAGGTCACCACCGCTCAAGTTGCCATCACCGGACGTAATGTGGAGGTACCGGAGCACTTCGCGGAACGCGTACAGTCGAAGCTCGCTAAGATTGAGCGTCTCGATCCAACGCTTACTTTCTTCCACGTTGAGCTGCAACATGAGCCTAACCCACGCCGTGACTCTGAGTCCGACCGCGTGCAGATTACCGCAACTGGTAAGGGGCACATTGCACGCGCGGAAGCGAAAGAAGATTCTTTCTACGCTGCACTGGAAACTGCATTGGGCAAGATGGAGCGCTCGCTACGCAAGGTGAAGGTGCGTCGTGAAAACGTCAAATCTGGTCACCGCGCGCAAAAAGGCACTGGCGAATTGGCTGCAGAATTCGTAGCTGAGGCTGAGGCCGCGCGACAGGAAGAAAACAAGCAAGATCGCTTCGTTGATCCTTATGCAGAAAGCATCGAAGAGCAACGCCCCGGCCAGGTTGTTCGCACCAAGGAACACCCCGCCACTCCAATGAGCGTTGATGATGCGTTGTCGGAGATGGAGCTGGTTGGACATGATTTCTATCTGTTCATCAATGAAGAGACTCAGCAGCCTTCTGTTGTGTACCGTCGTCACGCCTTTGACTATGGTCTGATTTCTCTCACTGAGGACGAAGAAGCATAAATTTAGTCCCTCCGATTCTTGTCGGAGAACTTCGAGCGCAAAGCCCGAGCCTGCATCGGAAGGCTCGGGCTTTCGGCGTGGAAGATCAAGCCAATCCTGAATGGAAGGGCTAAAGTAGTCCGTGTTAAAGTGAAAAACTTGTATAGCTTCACCTATCGCAGTTCATCCAGCGTGCGGTAATAGGTAAATTCCACGATGAGTGCATGCGTACAATGGCGAGGAGCTAGTCAAAAGTCGTGTTAGTGAAGGATGAAAGTTAGTGTTTGGACTTTCCAAGCTGCTGCGTGCCGGCGAAGGCCGCACCGTCAAGCGCTTAGACAAAATTGCTGACCAGGTCATGGCATTAGAAAATGACTATGCGGCGCTTAGTGATGAAGAATTGAAGGCGAAGACGGATGAATTCCGTGAACGCCTTGCAAACGGTGAGACTCTCAATGACATCTTGCTGGAGGCATTTGCTACCGTCCGTGAAGCGGCGTGGCGCGTTTTGGATCAAAAGCACTACAAAGTCCAGATCATGGGTGGTGCGGCGCTTCACTTCGGCAACGTTGCAGAAATGCGCACCGGTGAAGGTAAAACTCTTACCTCCTTGCTTCCGGCGTATCTCAATGCGCTCGAAGGCAAAGGCGTTCACATCGTTACAGTGAACGACTACCTGGCTAAGCGCGACGCTGAGATGATGGGTCGTGTACACCGTTGGCTTGGGCTTACGGTCGGAGTAGTTAATTCCGAATTACGCCCGCAAGAGCGCAAGGTCGCTTATAACGCAGACATCACTTACGGAACCAACAATGAGTTGGGATTTGATTATCTGCGTGACAACATGGTTCGTTCTCTCACTGACTGCGTGCAGCGCGGTCACCACTACGCGATTGTCGATGAGGTTGACTCCATCCTTATCGATGAAGCGCGTACTCCGCTCATTATCTCCGGCCCTGTCGATGGTTCCTCGCAGTTCTACGGAGTGTTTGCCACCTTGGCACCACGTATGCGCGAAGGAATTCACTACGAAGTAGATCACAAAAAGCGCACCATTGGTGTCTTGGAAGACGGCGTTGAGTATGTCGAGGACCAGCTTGGAATTGACAATCTCTACGCTCCTGAGCATTCACAGCTAGTTTCCTACCTCAACAATGCGTTGAAGGCCAAAGAGCTCTTTATTCGCGATAAGGACTACATCGTCCGCAATGGTGAAGTGCTCATCGTGGACGGTTTCACTGGCCGTATCTTAGCGGGTCGTCGTTATAACGAAGGCATGCACCAGGCAATCGAAGCCAAAGAGCAAGTCGAGATTAAAAACGAGAACCAGACACTGGCCACCGTTACGTTGCAGAACTACTTCCGCTTGTACGACAAGCTGGCAGGTATGACCGGTACTGCTGAAACCGAGGCTGCTGAGCTGAACTCAATCTACGGTTTGGACGTTGTTACCATCCCGACCAACCGTCCGAACCAGCGTCAAGATCACTCCGACCGAATCTACAAAACCCAGGAAGCTAAGTTTGCTGCGGTTGTCGACGACATCGCGGAGCACGTTGCTAATGGCCAGCCAGTGTTGGTGGGTACCACCTCTGTGGAGCGCTCTGAGTACTTGTCTGAGCTATTGACTAAGCGCGGGATTGAGCACTCTGTCTTGAATGCGAAGTACCACGAGCAAGAAGCTAACATTATTGCTCGCGCTGGACGCCCTGGAACAGTCACTGTTGCTACGAACATGGCAGGTCGCGGTACTGACATCGTGCTGGGTGGAAACCCAGAAATCATCTTGGACATGAAACTGCGTGATCGCGGCCTTGACCCATTCGAGGACGAGGAAGCCTACCAGCAAGCGTGGGACGCCGAGATTGAAGAAGAGCGCGCTCGGTCGAAGCGTCTCGGTGACGAGGTCCGCGAGGCCGGAGGACTTTATGTCTTGGGTACCGAGCGCCACGAATCCCGTCGTATTGACAACCAGCTGCGTGGTCGTTCCGCCCGCCAGGGTGATCCAGGTGAGACGCGATTCTACTTGTCTATGCGTGACGAGTTGATGGTTCGCTTTGTCGGGCAGACGATGGAAAATCTGATGAACCGACTTAATGTGCCGGATGATGTACCTATTGATTCCAAGATGGTTTCTAACTCCGTCAAGGGAGCTCAGGCACAGGTAGAGAACCAAAACTTTGAGATGCGTAAGAACGTTCTCAAATACGACGAAGTGCTCAATGAGCAGCGCAAGGTCGTATATTCCACGCGCCATTCCATCCTGGATTCCTCCGATATCAAGGACAATATCCGGAAGATGATCACGGATACGGTCTCTGCCTACGTTGCTGGTGCTACCGCAACAGGTTATGTCGAAGACTGGGATCTTGATCAATTGTGGCAAGCTCTCGATGTCCTCTACGGGCCATCTGTGGATTACCACGAGCTCATTTCCGGTAGCGAGTATGGTTCGGCCGGCGAGCTTTCTGCCGAGGATTTGCGCACAGCGCTTGTCGATGACGCCCACAAGCAATACGACGAGTTAGAAGAGAAGATCATCGCAATCGGTGGCGAAAGCCAGATGCGTAACACCGAGCGCATGGTTATTTTGCCAGTCATTGACACCAAGTGGCGTGAGCACCTCTATGAGATGGATTATCTCAAAGAAGGCATCGGCCTGCGTGCCATGGCACAGCGCGATCCTTTGGTGGAGTACCAAAAAGAGGGCGGCGACATGTTTAACGCCATGAATGAAGGCGTTAAGGAAGAAACTGTGCGTCAGCTCTTTATGTTGCGCAAACAGTTGGCGCAACAAGAGGCAGCGCGTGAGCAAGCTGCGGCCGGCGACCCTGCCTCCGCTGGCGGCACTGTCGACGGCACCGTCGAACTATAAGATACGAAACGTTGTGAGACAGCGTTTCTCACAACGTCCAGTGAAGGCGTGCTGACTGGAACCGATGAGTGCGGTTCCAAAAAGCTCACCGCTGTTTCGTCCGTGTAGAGACAGTATTTGGGCCCGCGAGCGTAGCTTGTGGGTCCCTGTATCTTTGCGCCACGACTTGATATGTGTCACTACTCCAAAGGAGTAATGCTGCGGACGCAAGTGTTTGACAGGGCGCAGGCCTGCTGCGACTTCAATTGCTATGGTGACAAGCGCACTGATCCGCCTGTGTAATTCTGGTTCTAGGGTAGAAAGTGGAGCTGCGTACTCGATCGGGTCCGGTGGAACGAAGCGCTCGAGGTGGACACATCCAGGAATAGGTTGAAACACGTTGAACGTCTTTTCTATCAATCGCGGTAGCGAGGTGTGTAGCAGTGAAAATGCGAAACATGTGGGCGATACATGTAATCATCGCAGTCATGCTGCCGTTCTTATTTGCGAAGAGTGCTTACCATAGTGAGCACCACCCCCTTATTCTGTGGATTTCCTGTATGAGGGGGGCGCGAAAAAGACATGCGTTCGATATACTCATTTACTTGTTTTAGAAAAATCTTGGGAAGGAATAGAAAATGATTCGCGGACTCGTCGTGGACTTCGTTGGCGTGCTTGATGGACCGGCCGAAGACATGCGCCGGTGGCACGAACTCCTAGCCGCAGCCAAGACCAATGGTGTTGCTATTGCCATTTTGTCTAATGATCCAGGTGGTCCTGGTGCGGAGCATATTCGCGAATGGGAATACCGCGGAGAAGTAGATGCCGTAATTTTGTCCGGTGAAATCGGAACCGAAAAGCCAGAAAAGGAAGCCTTCCAAGCGGCAGCCGATGCACTGGAATTGCCGTTGAATGATTGCGTCATGGTTGACGACGACATTCTTAATATCCGTGCCGCAGTAGATTTTGGCATGGTGGGCATGTACTACACGGCATTTGAGCGCACCAGCGTGGAAATTCAGGCTGTATTTGACATCGAAGGAGAATTCTAAAGGTGTCAAAGACCCGTATCTATGTTCCTGCGACATTCGGCATGTTGGCAGAACTCAATGAGACAGGGCTAGTTTCAGCACGTTCCGGCTGGGCATTTGCGCTCACCCCTGCTTTGCGCGAGCAGTTTACTGAAGGTGATGACGAAGAGATTGCTTACCAGGCATTCTTGGAGGCATCGATGGCATCCATGCGCCTTTTGGCAATCGGTGATGAAGCCAAGTTCCCACACCGCCGTGTAGTTATTTCTGCTGATGTCTCCAATGATGTGCTCACGCCAACACCAGACATGGGAGAATCAGTGTTAAAGCTTAGCCCTGCACAGATTGCTATCGATGACGTCGTGTGCGTGCACGTTGACGTTGCAGAGTCAGAAGCTGCCACTGCAAAAGCTACCCAAATCATCGATAGCGCTGATTTGGGTGATGAAGATGCGGAGCTAACCGTAGGCGATGCCTTGGATAATTTTATGGCGTACTACGAAGTATCGGAACTGCCATTTTTGGTGGAGCTGCTCTAGCTGCGACGCTACGCAGTAGCTACGCCGCATTTTTGCCCCGCAGCAGCGAGTCTGCAGCAGATTGTAGGTGTTCATTGCTCGCTGAGTGTGACTAAAGCTCCCACTCATTGTTGCTGCGTAACGCTGCAAGGAGGGAGCGAACAGCGTCGCGGCGTCGAGCAGTAACGGAGCCTGCAGGAACTAGCGCTTCTTCATCGAGCGCACATTCAGGGTCTGCAGGGGGCCCGATGTGGCTACATCCGCGCGGGCAGTCTTGGACAATCTCAGCGAGATCCGCGAAGACCCCTAGAACCGTGTCAGCATCCACGTGCGCTAGGCCAAAGGACCGGATACCGGGGGTGTCAATTATCCAACCATCATCGGCAGGCAAGCGTAGTGCTACCGATTGTGTCGAGGTATGACGGCCTTTGCCGATTGCTGATACTTCGCCGGTTTCCCGCTGTGCGGCAGGGATGAGGCGGTTTACCAGGGTTGATTTTCCTACACCGGAGTGTCCAATAAACGCAGTGACGTGACCTGAAATGATGTTCCGTACTGCATCGAGAGTGTCATCAACCCCTGCCTCAACAACCTTTACGTCGAGGTCAGCAAACTCTGCTGCAAACGGGGCAGGGTCAGCAAGATCAGTTTTGGTAAGGCACAAAATTGGGCTGACATTGCCTACAAAAGCAGCGATGAGGGCGCGTTCAACAAAACCTGCACGCGGCGGTGGATCAGCTACTGCAGTAACAATGAGCATTTGGTCAGCATTTGCTACCACAATGCGCTCATAGGGGTCAGTGTCATCTGCAGTGCGGCGCAGAACAGAGGTGCGATCTTCTAGCTTGACGATGCGCGCAAGAGTATCCTTCTTTCCCGACGTATCGCCAACTACTCCTACGCGGTCGCCGACTTCCACTGCTGTGCGGCCCATTTCCCGGGCACGCATGGCCACTACTTCGGGGCCATCGTCGAGGGCTACCCCCCATCTGCCACGGTCTTTGCTAATGACCATGCCATGCTTAGCGTCTTTATGCTGAGGACGGTCTTTGGTACGCGGCCGAGAACCTTTACCAGGGCGAATACGGACGTCAGACTCGTCATAGCGAGAAGAAAGTGAGCTAGCTGAGCGTCTAGCCATCCCTTAGCCCTTCCTCCAGCATTGTTTCCCACATACGGGCAAAACCTGGAATCGTCTTCGATGTGCAGTTGATGTCTTCAATTTCCACGCCAGGTACGCGTAGTCCAATGATTGCGCCAGCGGTGGCCATACGGTGGTCGGCATAGCATTTCCACTCGCCGCCGTGCAGCGGCTGCGGCGTAATCTCTAAGCCATCTTCTAACTCCGTGACGTTGCCACCGAGGTTGTTAATCTCCGTCGCCAATGCGTGCAGGCGGTCAGTTTCATGGCCCCGCAAGTGCGCAATGCCGGTCAGGCGGGTTGGAGTGGAAGCGAGTGCTGCTAAAGCTGCGACAGTCGGCGTGAGCTCACCGACTGCGCTCATATCGTAATCAATACCTTGAATTGTGCCATCGGCGTTGCCCACAACCTTTACTTCCTCCGGTGTTTGCTGAACCATGATTCCCATCTCTAGGAGGATATGGCGGAATTCATCACCCGGTTGGGTGGTATGTGCTGGCCAATCCTTAATAGTAACTACGCCGCCGGCAACTGCCGCAGCAGCCATAAAAGGTGTGGCATTAGAAAGGTCAGGCTCTACGTGCCAATCGCGTGCACGGATTACGCCAGGCTCCACACGCCACCAATTTTCGCCTTGCTCGACGTTGAGACCAGCTTGGAGCAGCATATCTAGGGTCATCTCGATATGCGGCAATGAGGGAAGCTGTCCGCCTTCATGGCGGACTGTGATGCCTTCAGTAAAACGTGCACCAGAAAGCAAAAGTCCAGAGACGAATTGTGATGATTCAGAGGCATCGATTGTTACTTCGCCACCGCGCGGCGTGCCCTGGGAAGAAATAGTAAAGGGGAGTGAGTCGCCGTCGACTTCAACACCGAGTTCTCGTAGAGCCTGCAAAATAACAGTCATAGGGCGCGAGCTCGCCTGCTCATCACCAGTTAAGGCAACGGGGTCATCGGCAAGCGCTGCAAGCGGTGGAAGAAAGCGCATGACTGTGCCAGCAAGTCCGCAATCGACCTCCGCGCCGTGCAAAGGGCCAGGGGTAATCACAATGTCAGAGCCGTCTGATTCTACGCGAACACCCATTTTGCGAACTGCCTCTGCCATGAGATCTGTATCACGGGAGGTCAAGGGGTTTTTGATGGTGGAAGGCTCATCGGCAAGCGCGGCCAAAATAAAAGCACGATTAGTAATCGACTTGGAACCAGGCACGCGCTGGGTCCACAAAAGCGGACCGGGTGCCACCGGAGCTGTCCACGAAGTAGTCATATGCTCAATAATAGAAGTATGTGTGGACGATTTGTGTTATTCACTACAGAACTTATCAAGAACGTCGGCGAGCTTCCTGGGGTAGAAGAAGTCCACGCTCCCGACGGTGTTCCTCCAGCCCGCTACAACATTGCCCCTACCCACCGAATCCCCGTAGTACGAGTAGCCAATAATTTCGCACACATCGAACCAGGGCGTTGGGGACTTATCCCTCATTGGAAGAAGGACACAGACGGCCCGCCACTTTTCAATGCGCGCGCTGAGACCGTGCGAGAGAAACCCTCATTCCGTGATGCCTATGCCGGTACAAATAACTCTGGGCGGTGCATCATTCCGCTCGATGGCTACTACGAATGGCATGACGATGGCACCAGAAAACAGCCCTATTTTGTCTGCCGTGACGACGGCACACTTATGTGGGCCGCCGGACTGTGGGCAACGGGCGCAAACCAGCTTTCTGCCACAATGCTCACCACCGAGTCAGTTGAGCCTATGAGCTGGTTACACGGCCGCCTTCCCCGGTTTCTAGCCCAGGAAGAAATCTCGGCGTGGCTTACTGGGAGCGATTCGGAATCCTTGCTTCAGCCCGCACCACAGGATCTATTACAACATTTTCGCACCAGGCCAGTAGACAAGGCCGTGGGAAATGTTCGCAATGACTTTGCCGAATTGATAAGCACCGATACGCACGGAACTAGCTAGGCAATGAAAACTTGCTAGGCAGGGAGAACTTGCTAGGCAATGAGATCGGCAAAGGTAGCCGACGTCAGCGCAGCCAAATCCGCAGGTGCAAGCTCAATATCAAGTCCGCGTTTGCCGCCAGAGACCATGATGGTGTCAAAATTTTGGGCGGAAGCATCAATCGCCGTCGGCAGAGAAGTTTTCTGACCGAGAGGACTAATACCGCCAGGGATGTAGCCGGTGGCGCGGGTTGCATCGGCAGGCTCAGCCATCGCAGCCTTGGACTCGCCGAAGGCTGCGGCTGCATGCTTCAAGTTCAACTTGTTTGGGACTGGTACACAGCAGACAGCTAATTGACGCTTAGGACCTTTCCCCGCGCTGAGGTCAACAATGAGAGTTTTAAAAATTCGCGCCGGATCCCCACCAATTTCTGCAGCGGCCTGTTCGCCAAAATTCTCCGAACCGGCGTTAAAA
>JAXFXA010000053.1:0-18148 GCA_034091885.1 Corynebacterium sp. | reverse complement strand
GGGATTGGAAATTGACACTTCTCATCTAGAAGAAGCCACCCGTGAGCTGAATCTGGATTCTGGGGATCCCGCTGCTATCCAAGATGCGGTTTCACGTCTCCAAGATATGGATCTCTCACCGCGTATTACCTCACGCAATGCAGGCGCAGTGACTCGCCTGGAAACGCTACTTGCGCTCGTTGAAGGCTGGGTGGAACACATTGTTAATGAAGCTTTGGGTGAGCGCCTACCTTCAACCGCTGCAATGACCGAGGCCTGGCGGCGCCGCCGCGTAACAGGCGGTTCTGCCGAAAACGCCCTGGATAAGGTGGTAGGCATTGAGATTTCTGCACCGAATGTAGAGGCCGCCGCTGAACTGTGGCGTCGTTCTACGGTCGCTGTCGGTGCAGAACAACGCGATAAAGTGTGGGATCACCCTGACTTCCTGCCTAACGCGGAACACCTTGACAATCCTGCAGCATTCATCGATGGGCTTCTCGATGATTCCCCGGCAGACAATTTCGATGCCGAGTTTGCCAAATTAGAAGAAATGCTGCGCGGGGAAGGCTCCGATAGCTCAGAGGAGAATACTTCTTCTGGTTCGGACACAACGGTTGATAATGATCCGGAAACAGATTCTGACCCTGATACCAATACCGATACTGATCACAACTAGGTCTAGAAATTATGGGCCGAAGCGCTGCAGCGCCTCCAAGTAGCCTTTGGCCCGCTCAGCATGTGGCGCTTTATCTGCCCATTCCCAAAAGTCAGGGCCATGTCCGGGGACAAAAGTATGGGTCACCTCGTGGATAATAACCGCGTCTAAAACGTAACCGGGGACATCTTTGAGTCGGCTTGATATCCGGATGTCCCCGGTGGATGGCGTTGTTGATCCCCACCGAGTGTTTTGATTGCTCACCCATCGAATCGAACCAATGGTCCCCTGGCCAGCCAGAAATTTCTTGTTTAGTTCTGCGGCGCGGTTCGCTAATTCCTCATCGCTGCTGTGCGCGCGACCTTTCTTCTTAGCCACGCGTTCGGTCATCTCTGCAACCGCAGCAGCTTCCTCGGTGGCAGACATCCACGCTGGAATCCGGACTTCCAAGGTGCCGGAAACAAAGCGAGCAGCAATTGATTTCTTCCGCTTTGCAGAGCGGATAACCCGTACCGGATAGTCTTCGGGTCCACTGGCACCGTCACGTTGAGCGGTAGCGGTTGGCTCCCGCGTCGAGGTATTCTGCGATTTCATATCCAGTTCAGTGTAACTAACGCAATGTGGGCTGGAAGTGACCTGCTTAGCGCTCTCCTGCGACAGGGGGCGATCTTTGACAGAATAAGAACCGAAGTTGCTGTTCTGAAGGGGGAAGAATGGTTACGCCGGAGAATTTCTGTTTCGCACCTGGGGTGGGCGTTTTCGTCCGTGATGATACGCGAGTGCAGTTTGGGCTTGATTCTACGCGGGCAGGAGCGTTGGAATGTCCTAACCCTTCAGCATTAGCGCAGAAGTTGCGGCACGCCGTTGGCGCATACGAGTTCCCGCGCTCGTGGTGGGAGGACCAACTCTGCAACGCTGGAATGGACCCACTAGCTGCACGCAGCGTATTCAATGACCTGCTGGAATTTGGCATTATTCGGCCTGTGCCCGCAGCTTCTACCGTGGTGGTCTATGGTTGTTCGCCGTTTACTGAATCAGTAAAGGAGGCCTTACGCACCCGCAATATTCGAGTCAGGTCACCATTGACGTGCCAAGACTTGGCCACCTTCTGTTCCATCGTGGAGCCGAGATCGGTTGTTGTGGCAGTCGATACTTTGGCGGAAGCAGATGATGTGGCCGCTGCCCTCATTCGCTTGCCAGAAGGCTGTGTATTCATTCCCGTTAATGTGATAGATAACCGTGGCATCGTAGGCCCACTTCGCCTCGATACACAGGGTCCCTGCCCCTTATGCTTTGAGCTTCACCGCGCAGATATTGATCCCTGCTGGCCTTTGCTCACCCGACAACTACCCAATACAACACCGACATACGATCCCGTGGTGGCCGCCAGCGTCAACGCTCGGCTCATAATGATCATCGAGTGGGCCTTGAAACGCCCCTTGCCACCGAGTGCACGCCCGCGCAGCTACTTTTCCGGCGAGGTATTTGACGTTGACCTCTATGGAAAATCACAACACCGCTTGCTCACCACACACTCGCAATGTCCCATTTGCTTTGCCGCCGCCAATGCCAGTGGGCCCTGGGTTCCTCTACCCCCAATCAATCCCTAGCTGCGGTGCAGACGAACAATATCCAGCACGGCCTCGCCGTAGAGGTCCAGCTTTTGCGGTCCGATGCCGGGTACGGAGACCAAACCGTTGGCATCGCCAGGCATGCGCTCAGCTATAGCCATGAGCGTTGCATCCGAAAAGACTACAAAAGCTGGCTTGCCGATGTCCCGCGCTGTATCAGCCCGCCATGCCCGCAATGCTGCAAAAAGGCTGTCGATGCGATCTGATTCCTCCGGTTCGCAATCTTCATGCCGCCCTAAAACTTTTTCTGCCGTGTTGTGCAAAGGAAGCTCGCACAAGCGACATCGAGTAGGGCGCTTGACCCGCGAACTAGGAGCTGACTCTCCAAGTTCAGGAACAATTCCGTCCAAGAATCGAGTCCGTTGTCTGTTAAGCCGCGAACCTGCGGTCTTTGCAAGCGCCCACGACAAAAACAGATGAACGCGGGCACGAGTAATTCCCACATAGAACAAGCGACGCTCTTCTTCAATCGCTTCACTGTCTTTTCGCATCTCCTCCGCCTTGATAGCTTGGCGGATGGGCAACAGATTCTCGGTCAACCCGATGAGAAACACTGCGTCCCACTCCAAACCTTTGGCAGCATGGAACGTAGAAAGAGTCACGCCCTCCATGGTGGGGGCCTGTTTATTCGATGCCCTCCGATGCAAATCAACCAACACCCCCTGCAGATCAATTCCGGGGTGGTCCCGAACAATGGTTGCTATCAGATCAACTAAGGCACGCAGCGACTGCCAGCGTTCGCGGGCTTTGGCACCTTCTGGCTCACTGTCACTGAGCCCAATGCCGGCAAAAGCTGCACGGGCAATAGCAACTGGGTCATTGGGCAAATCATGGCGTTGGGTAGCGCGCTGCAAAATGCGAGTAGCTTCTACCACTTCCCGCCGGCGGAAGAAGCCTTCCCCACCGCGAACCTGATAGACCACCCCGGCATCAGCCAAGGCTTCTTCGATGAGTTGGGACTGGAAGTTCGTGCGGTACAAAATAGCAATTTCACTCGCTGCAACACCCTGATTGAGCAGTGATAACACCTGTCCGGCGACTTCTTTTGCCTCCACGTCATCGCCATCATAGGCATGAAATTGCGGTTGCGGACCGTCCTCGCGCATACCTTCCAAGCGCAGCCGGGTGCCCGCCGCACGCCCTGTTGCTTGCTCAATAACCGTGTTTGCTAACTCTGTAATCTGCGGAGTAGAACGATAGTCTCGCTGCAGCTTTACAATGGTGGCATTGTCATAAGTCCGTGAAAAATCTAATAAGAAGTTCGGCGTTGCTCCAGTAAACGAGTAGATGGTCTGGTTTGCATCTCCCACCACCGTCACATCATCGCGCTCGCCCAACCAGGCGTTGAGAACACGCTGTTGCAGCGGGGTGACGTCTTGGTATTCATCCACCACAAACGAACGGTATTGAGCACGAAATTCTTCCGCAATAGCAGGAGCATTTTCCAAAGCGCCCGCCACGTGGATGAGTAAATCATCGAAATCTAAGAGCATCCCGTCTGGCTGTGCTTTTAGCTGCTCATAGCGACGATACGCCTGTGCGACCTTGGCTGGGTCTTTCGGTGCTGTGCGGTCAAAGGTGCTCAACGCAGCCTGATAACCATCGGCAGAAATCAGCGACGCCTTGGCCCACTCAATTTCGCTTAGAATATCGCGAACGGTTTCAGTCGAAGCATCCATACCCACAGAACGCACGGCGTTGCCGACAATCGGGAACTTATTATCGACCAGCTTCCACGGCAAATCCCCTGCCACCTGCGGCCAAAAATACTGCAGCTGGCGCATAGCTGCCGCGTGGAAAGTACGGGCCTGCACACCTGCAATTCCCATACTGAGCAAGCGATCTCTCATCTCACCAGCAGCTTTAGCCGTGAAAGTAACCGCTAAGACGCGTTGGGGAGAAACAAACCCTTGATCCACCATGTGGGCAATGCGATAAGTAATAGTACGAGTTTTTCCCGTACCCGCGCCCGCCAAGATGCACACTGGGCCACGCGCAGCTGTTGCTGCCACCCGTTGATCCTCATCCAGCGCACCTAGGTCAAGGCTAAAATCACCCACTGCTATTCCCATTCCCTACCGTTTGCAGATACGTCATCACCAGTTAGTTGGTTGGAGAATTTACGTCATCGTCATTATCAAAATCACTAGGTTCTTCTAAGTCATGCTTGATATAGAGCAACCTATCCCCCGGTTTTAAGGCCGCCGCGCTCAACGTGTCAACGCGGTGCAGCTCATTATTACGCAGCACGGCGAGGACAATATCTGCCAAATGCCGTGGGTTAGACCCCACCTCGAACTCGCGGACTGGGCGCTCAGCAACAGAAAAGCCCTCATTCGGCGAAAGCAGATCTTCCATCATCTCCACCACCGTTGGAGTCACCGTTGCTAACCCCAACATGCGACCCGCAGTTTCCGCGGAGGTCACCACAGAATCCGCGCCCGACTGCCGGAGAAGATGCCGGTTGGCTGACTCACGAACACTGGCCACGATCTTCGCACTAGGCGCTAATTCACGCACAGCCAAGGTACACAACACCGCAGTATCGTCCGTCGACGGTGTAACCACGACTGCTGCCGCGGTAGGTACGCCCGCAATGCGCAGAACATCAGCCTTCGTACCGTTGCCGAACACACTGACCAAGCCGTGGTGTTCTGCCAAGGCAAGTGATTGCCGATTCTTATCTACAACGACGATTTGGCTGGGATCCATGCCATCGGCAAGCAAAGCTGACACGGCACCTGAGCCTTTGGTGCCATAGCCAATAACGACTGTATGCGCGCGCAAATTCCTTCTCCAATTCTTAATCTGGAAAGTTCGGCGAGCACGTTCCGTGAGCACCGACAAAGTAGCACCAACCAACAAAACCAAGAATGTAAGACGTGCCGGAGTAATAACGATGATATTGACTAGCCGAGCTTCCATAGTCACTGGGACTATGTCTCCATAGCCCACAGTAGTCAGCGTCACCGACGCATAATAAGCCGCATCAACAAAGCTCAAGTGCTGGTTATAGCCCTCACGGTCAATGTAGACCACTATCGTGACAAACACGAAGATGGTAAAGGCCCACAATAATCGTGTTATCAAAGACCGCCACGGACTCGCCGTCATGTTGCGAGGAACACGAATGACGTCAATGAGTGCGTGATCAGGTTGCCTATGCAACTCCATTGCTGGCCGGAACTTCTCCGCAATCCGCCGCTTCATGCGCGTTGCACGACCTGGCATGACGCCCTCCTTCCGCTAAAAACAAGCAACTTCCCGCACATTTCTACGTCCGCTCTACGCCGACTTTCTGAATAGAAACAGTGCGCGTGTCTAGGGTGAACTAAGTCGATTACATTACAACTAATCACGACAGTGCGCATATAAATTGTGCGCACATTTAATTCAATCTGTTGTAATTGCTTTATTGAGACTTGCGTGCATTTCCTCAACAGTGGCAAGCGTTCGCGGTTCAAAGGTGAGATTATCTCCGATGTAATGAAAAGCCGCACGCACTGGTTTTCCATCGGCGATAAAACGGCGCCAGCCTTCGCGATACACTGCCAGCTGCATTGCCGCCTGCTGCATGGCCTGCCCCTTCGGCGGCCGGCCTGTCTTCCAGTCGACGATAAACCACGAACCATCGTCTTCTTTAAACACCGCATCCATTCGACCGGTCACCAGATTGCCGCCAATGCTGTACACAAATGGGGCCTCTACTGCAAAGGGGGTGCGCGTTGCCCATGGAGATTCCAAGAACTTCGCTTTTAGTCTTTCGAGGTCTTTGACCTTTTCCTCACCGCTTCCCGGAAGTTCGTTGTCATCGAGAAGCGTCGGAGCACCAAAGCGTTGTTCCAACCACAAGTGAAATGCCGTTCCCCGCTTTGCATATGCATTGGGCTTAAACGGAACTGGACGTCGACGTCTACTTGCAAACTCAGCAGGATCCTTCGATAGCGCGACCATATCTGACGCAGTGAGTTCATACGGCAGCGTCACATCTACCACCGGTGTTTGCAAGGCTCGGTGTTCCTCTATCAGCGCAGTAGCGTCATGTTCCCACAATGAGAACTCCTCACCACTGCTTAACTCCGGCAACTGCTGCATTGCAAAACGAACAAGCCCAGCGCCTTCGACGGCCGACGCATGAGGATGCAGCTGCGGGAATACTCCAGTTTCTACCTCGTCAACGCTGTGTGCAGCAGCTGCAGTACCAGCTTGGACCTCTTCTTGGTTCTCATGACCGATTTCCGCCCAAACACGAACGAGATCCGGGTAATTGTCTTTGAGAAGTTCGAGGTACTCATAAGGGCCCTTTTTTGCGCCTCTATTCGATCCTGGATCGGGAAGGCCGCCACCTGTGACGCTGAGCGATATCTCAGTTCGGGTCATAGCAACATAGAACAGCCGCGCAGCCTCTTCTTCGTTTTCTTGCTTGTACTTTTCTTGCACTTCCTGTGCAGCATTGAGGAAACTGGTACGCGTTACTGGTTTTTCCTGGCCTTTTTTATCAAGCTCAGACTCTGGTTCGATGCCGTCATCTTCCCTGGGCAACATTTCAACCTTCGTAAGAAATGAATCACGCTTCGCTTGGTAGACGTCGGCATTTGCGCGGAAAACACTTACATGTTCGAATTCCAAGCCCTTTGACTTGTGCACTGTCATGATAAGGACACGGTCGTCCGCGGAAGGGACCTCTCCTGGTTTAAGACCGTCCTCTTGCTCCTTGGCCAGTTCAAGGTAGTCCAAGAGAGCACCTATACCGTTTCCTGGAAAATCCTCAACGATGGCAGCAAATTTGTCCAAGTGCACCGTCCCAGCGGCACCGCTGCGTGACAATGCCTCTGTACGGATATTGAACGTGGATTCAATATCTACAAACAAATCAGCCACGGACTTGCCCAAAGAATAGGTACGCAAATGTCGCAACTTCGCAGCCAAGGCTCCAATACGGGCGTAGCCTTCCGCAGTGTAGTTTTCTGCCTCACCGGTATCCGCTACGGCATCGGCAAGACCCAAGACCTGTTCGGGAGCTTCCGTTGTAGCGTTTTCCACGATCACGCGCAATTGTTCGTTGAGGTGTTCTAGCGGATCCGAGTCCGGAATGTACTTGACCCGCTGATCCTTGATCCCCATCATGGTATCCACGCGTTTGTTGAGCGCCAAGATATCAGCAACCCCAATTCCGCATAGTGGACCAGACAGAATGCGCAGGGCCGCGGCTGAGTTTTGTGGGCGGACTAACATCGTGGCAATCGCCACTAGATCCTGAATCTCAGGTTCCCACAACAATCCACCGAGCCCGACAATCTCATAGGGCACGTTACGGGCTTTCAAATAACGCGCAATCTCGGCGGAATCTCTATTCCGCCGGACTAAAATTGCTGCCTTGAGTGGCGTTGTCGTGGAAATAGATTGCTGATAAATAGTCTCCATTCGCTGCGCCACAAATTCGCATTCCTCCTCCGGCGTAGCAAAATAGCCTAAGACCGCCTCGCCTTCTTCGGCTTTGGGCTTAGCTTCGAGCCGTTTAACAGCACGATTGCTATCTGTACCCAAAATCTCATCGGAGACTTTATTCGCAAGATCAAGAACAGTTTTTGGGTTGCGCCACGATGTCACGAGCTCTTTTTTAACCGTTGGGTTTTCGTCATGTCGCAAGAAGTCCTTTTGGAATTCCTTAAGGTTTTCTGTCGTTGCCCCGCGCCAACCATAAATAGCTTGCATAGGGTCCCCAACTGCAGCGACAGACAAATCAGCAAAACCACGGTTTGTGCCATTTTCACTGCCAAAGAGACTCTTGAGTAAAACGCGCTGTGTTTCTGAGGTGTCTTGGTACTCGTCGAGCATGACAACCTTAAACCGCGAACGCATGACTTCCCCGACCTTGGAGCACGTAGATGCGAGTTTTGCCGCGTTCCACATCTGTTGGCCATAGGTAATCACACCGAGTTCTTGTTGTTTTTCCTCAACGATTTTCACTAGCTTTAGATATTCAATCCGCTTCGCTTGTGTATCCAGCATTTTGAGGAGATCTTTGGGGTATGGGGTGTTTTTCCGTAATGGTGGCAATTCCTCAACTGCCGCCGCGAACTCCTTTGCTTCCGTTTCAATTACTTCGGGGTCGGCCATGACATTCGCCATGGAATCTGCCAAAGCTTGAACGGTTTTCACGACCGTCGCCACATTGGTTGAGCCTGGAATAGCTCCCGCGTAATTGGTCACCACTTCATGCGTAATAGCAAAACGTTCCGCATCGGTAATCAACCTCGCGCTGGGCTCTACAGGCAGGTATAAGCCAAATTCACGAACCAATTCCCCAGCAAAAGCATCGTAAGTAGACACGTGCGGTGCAATAGTTTCTAGTGCCTTCGCTTGAGGACTATCCGGATCAAAAAGACCGGTGTCTCGTAGCTCCATGAGGCTGGATCGAATTCGCTGCTCCAATTGGGCTGCTGCTTTTCGGGTAAAAGTCAGTCCCAAGACCTGTTCGGGAAGGGCCAAGCCATTAGCTACAAGTGCCACCACGCGCGATGCCATAGTCTCCGTTTTGCCCGCACCTGCGCCCGCTGTCACCAAAATCGGTGCAAGTTCAGCCTCAATGACGTCAATCTGCTCGTCATTAGGCAGATATTTCTTCCCCATTGCTGTGGCAAGGAACTTGGCTTCAAATTGCTGTTGGTTACTCATTAGTTGTCACTTCACCTTCACTACGCGCAGGGCAGATACTTTTTAGTCTGCAGTGTTTGCATTCATCGTTTACTTGCGCACGCAGGCGCGGGCCTTTCATCTCTTCCAAAACATTCGGTAATTGAAGCGCGAATTCGCCTAGTTGCTCTTCGCTCGCTGCCGCGGTAGAACGCACTGTAATCCCGACGCTGTCCGTGGCGGGATAAACCAGCGAAGCACCATCGCGAAGTAAAGCATCTTCCGCCTCGGCGGTGACAATCCGCTTGCCGGTGTGCGTCTCTATAATTTTCCCGTGGGCCAGCGCTAGTTGATACGCCTTGAGCTGTGCATTATCGCTTACTTGCGCCTGCGAAAGTGCATTCTTTGACGTCTTTAGATCCACGATGTGCACAGTGTTGGAATCACCGATAGACGACTCCAAACGGTCAATGGTTCCGCGAATACGAATTGTCTCTGCTCCTGAATTACCAGAACGTAGCTCAACATCACCAAGTTGTGGCACATGGTTCGCATGTGCAGCATTCTCGATGTAGCTATCCAATGGAACTTCCACGTCAACGGGCACTTCCACGCCTAACAATTCAAATGATTTCCGTGACTTAGACAGCCACTCCACAATGCGGTCCAGCAAGCGTTCGAATTCTGCAAGGCGATTTTCGCGAACCCAATTAGGTCCGTCCAACAGCTGCGCATAGGCCGAAAGCGTTGTCTGCTTGGCTTCTTTTTCGTCCGCACCGCGCCCTAACGCTTCTAAGTATGCGTGCGCCACTGAACCTGCATTCATATGGAATTTCGACTCGCCGCGTTCGACGACATCGGAAAGCATGGCCTTCAGCGGGCACCTCAGCAATGCTTCAATGCGTGATGGGCTCAACGAGTCCCGCGGCGGCAATTGGGGTTCTTCGGCGATTGTCTTCGTGGCCCACCAACTGTCCGGATCAGCTCCGGGCACGCCTTCCGCAGCCAGACGCGCCAGTTGTCGCGCTGCCTGCACTTTTCGATGCTCCTGCGCCTTCTCATCACAAACAATCCGACGCAAATGCGCCACAAAATGAGAAACAGCCAAAACCGAGACGCTCAGCGGCTCCAAGACCTTGGACAACCCACTGTCTTTTTCTTGTTCATCTGGCTTTTCCTCGGCAGGAACCAGCACCGACGCGGCGGGGTTTTCTGCGGGGAGTTTTACCCCCATGCCCTCGGCCAAGAACCACGCGTCTAATTGTTGTTTCTTTTCTGCTTTGATTTTGTCTGCAACCACATTCCTTCTGCTGGAAGCAGGTAAGGCGAATTCCTCCACGAATCGAGACAGTTCTAAAACTTCTTCCCCTACAGGGTTGTCAACTGCAACCACAGCTAGACGATGTGTATGCCGCGTCGTTGCCACATGGAACAACCGACGTTCCTCCGCCAACCGGTCGCTGAGGTGGCTAACTGGGGTACCAGGGGTTATACCGTGGTCAAGGTAGTCAATGAGTTCTTCTTGTCCGAACAAAGAACCGGTCTCCCCGAATACGGGCCATTGTCCTTCCTGAGCGCCGACTACCACGACTGTGTCAAATTGCTGACCCACTGCACCGTGCGCAGTCAGAATACTGACAGCATCTGGTGCCGCCGTGCGACGGTCTCTCACACCAGTGGGCAATTCTTGTTCCGAGATATGCTCGATAAACTGCTCAAGGCGGGCGCCCGGACGGCGTTCTGAGTAATCTCCAGCAGCGTCGAATAAAGCCATCATTGCATCCAGATCGCGATCTGCTTGCGAACCCGTTGCACCGCCGCGCAAAGATACGTTACGTAGCCGGTTAGACAATCCCGTTGCAGCCCAGATAGCCCACAGAACTTCCTCTGCAGTTCCGTGCTTTTCCAACGCAACCCGGCCATCACTGATAATGGTTACTACGCGTTGGAGGATGGATCGTTCATAATCATTGAGCTTTTCGAGCAAGGATTCGGGCACATTCAACGTTGCGATAATCTCTCGCAGTGAATCCATTCCCCTAACGTTGGGCTGCCAACGCCGCAAAGCGCGAATAAGCCGACGCAAGCCTACGGGGTCGGCGCCGCCCACAGGGCCAGTCATAAAGTCTTCCAACTCGGAGTTGGTCAGCGGCTGGGTCAAAGCTTTGACGCCTAATAAGACGGCCTCGACAATTCGTTGCTCTTTTAAGACAACGTCAGTCGGATTGATATGCACGGGGATTCCTGCGGAAAGGAGTGTGCGCCGAATAGCCCCAATGTCTCCAGCGGAACGTACGATAACTGCAATGTCCTGCCACAACACCCCGTCGTCGAGGTGACGCCGACGAATTAGATCGACTATGACATTTCTCTGCGTGTTTTCAGATTCGGTCACCGCAACGCAGGCTGGAGGTGGAGTACGCAATGACGTGCCTAGGTCAATGGTGGCATCAGCAGAAAAAGAATCCATAAAGGCTGTCGATGCGCCACGGAATGCGAACACAGCCTGCTCTTTATCGCCACCGACTACAACCAACGATGCCGACTCAGCGAGCCGATTAATCAATTTTCCAGAAGTTGGATCGAGCAGTTGAGCATCATCCACAACGATGACCTCCCACGGGTGGGAAGCAGTAATTTCGGGATGATCCAAAACTTCTGACACCAGTTCCGCGGCAGAATAGGAGTGCACACCTGCTAGCGACATCACCTGCTCATACTCTCTTAGGAAATGCCCCGCTGCCGTCCACATAGGACGGTCATACTGCTCGCCCAATTGAAGAAGAGAATCTGGTGTCTGTTCTCGCTCAATCGCGCGCAACAGGAAGTCTCTTAGCTGACGGGCAAAACCCACAAGCCCCAATGCTTCGTGGATTTCTTCCGGCCAAATACTGCTTTGAGGTGAATTTTTCCCATCGGAAATGATGTGACCCTGCAATAGTTCTCGAATCACCGCATCTTGTTCTGCGCCAGTGATAAGCCGGATCTCTTCTTGGACGGTTGTCCGCAATAAAGCGAAAGCTAAGGAGTGCACAGAACGCACTAATGAGGAGGTAGCTACGAAATCCGCGGACGCTTTGGTGTTAGCATTGTGTTCTGTGTCTTGAGAAGCGGTGCTTGATGCGCTCATGCGAAGAGCAAGCTCTTCCCGCAAGCGGCTACCGGATTCTTTGGACGCGGCAATAACTAAGATGCTGTCAGGTTTTACGCCCTGATCAATACAATTGACGACGGTGTCTACCAAAAAACTAGTAATTCCGGATCCAGCGTCTCCTGTTACTAGATAACGCCCTTGCTGAGGAAACGTCTGGTTCCACGAGCGCGCAGAGATAGCATTCGGCGGTGGAATTAGACGAACCGCAGGGCCTGTACTGAGCGGCTGCGCAGGGGATGCTTGGGTATCCGTGTCAACAATAGGGTTTAGGGAAAGTTCTTGCTCCGAAGACATGTATTACATTGTCGCACGAGCACGGGACACTAGCAGCGTCTCTACCCTTTCAATATTCGAACGTGTGAACGATTGGGATTGTGGGTGGAGATTATTAACGTGGCGTCGATAAGCAATTGCCCGCAGCAAAAGCTGATCAATATCTGGAACATGCGCAAAGCGGTCACAAATACCGTCATCGACCGCTCCGGCGATGAGCCCGTCGGTAATAGCCAGCGCAGTTGTATACCCGATAGGGCGCGGCACGCTCGTGGGAAAGACGTCAACGATGCATGGTGGATTATTTCCTGCATAAATTGTCGTCGCGAGCAGATCGGCGTGGCCGACCACGCGATTCCCGCCGCCTGTCAGTTCCCTGTAGCCCTCACCCGTTTCTTGCCAGGCCAAAGCTTCAGCCCGTGCAAAAACATCGGTCCTTTCTGGAAGTTTAGGTAAAGCTCCCTCCCCTTCGCCGGCATGTGTAGCCGCTTCATCCCAGCGCAAACCCAATGCGGCAGTCTCATCGATGCGACGGGCAAGGTTTCCTGGAGCAAACTGATTAGCTTTCCAACCCGCTACCGAAAAACGACCATCAGTTGCACGAACGGGACGAACGATACGCGCACCCGTCACCGAGAGCTTCTCACGAGCTTTGGCAGACCACGATGCCAGGTCGGTCGACCGTACAAAGACTGTATCCCCGATTTTCCAACCAAAATCCCACGGGGACCCTAGTTTCTCTGGAGATGAGTGCCCCGTACTTGGCGCAGAAAATGCGGCCAGCACATGCTCTGGAGGTTGAGAGACGGTAGTCATCGACATGCCCCTTGTATCTACTTAGTTTCCTGAATGCTTTTGCTCATGCGCATCGGGAAGATGCGGATCAGCCGATGACGGTAGTGGATACGGCCAAGGATTAGGCTCGCACGTTACGTCTTCATCCGGATAGATTTCCTCCGGATTCATAGCGAACAACTCTGCATTATTCAGGCTCAAGGTTTGCTGCATCATTACTGGAGCAAGCCGCCCTGGCCCGCTACACGCTTGGTGGTCAGCGTAACCGATGTCATGTCCAAATTCATGGTTTATGAGGTATTGCCGATAGTTTCCTAAGTCACCCTCGAAAGCCGTCGCCCCACGTACCCAGCGCGATTCATTGATCACAACTTGGGAATCTCCTGAACCGCGCGTATGGCATGAGGTCTCCATATGCAATTGCGCACCACAAAGCTTCGCCGCCGTGGCCAAGGAGGTCAGCTGAATGGTGGTATCGGGGGCATCGTCAGCCGCTACATGGATGAATTTAAACCTGGAATCATGCGTCCAACCTCGCGGGTCTGCCAACGTAGAATCAACCATGGTTGCAAATGCGTCATCGCCACCATAAACAGTTGTATCCACGCCGTCTTCAATTTTCACCGTGTACCGAATGGTGATTTCTTCTCCACTGCCAACTTCCTGCCCTGGAGTTCCTACTTCACGAAATGTTCCGTTTCCGGCTTCAGTAAAACTTCCTCCAGGAGGCAAAGACTCAGTGATGTCTGCGACAGCCGCGTTGACCTCCGCAGGGTCAGGTCCTTGGTGTTGCTCAGACTCCTGCACGCGGTGTTGAGACGTGCGAGCCGTGGACGGTTCACGGGAACCATCCGCGCCAGATTGCGAAACAATGTCATGGATGACCCACGCAGTCAATACGATCAAGACGGGAATGGCAATTACTCGCCACCACCCATATTCACGGCCAAATCGAGTAATCGGGTTGGCAGAGTTCTCCCACCACCGTGAAGGTTTCGTTCTCTCATCGTGAACCTGGGCCCCATGGTCGTGTTGATCATTTCCGATCGGCCGTGAAGAATCCATGTGCCACAGATTACCGCGTTGGCAGACAAGCTGAAACACCAAAGGCCACCGCCACGACGAACTCACAATTCGATGTGGAAGTGACCCAAAGCAAAACTCCTAATTACTTACCTGTCTTACTTGCCAATAAAACCGACGGCGTGCGCTGTAGAGTTTCCAACCTCCACGTAGACCACTCGCTCAGTTCGCACTAGGTACTTTCGGCCTTTTTCATCAGCCAATTCGAGGGTGGAATTGTTGTCCACTGCCTCATTAATGCGATTCAACAGCTCTTGTTGTTCACCGTCAACGCGAATGACTAGCTCGCGGGCAGTGTCTGCAAAACCAAACTTAATATCCATAACTTCACAAACTACCTGCTTTCGCTTTCCTCGCGCAGATTCTCCACGTAACAAAGTTCAATCCTGGTGAGACGTTTCGTGGCCAGCGGGTTATTTCTAGAAGTGCCAGAAACATTCAATGCAAACGAATGTGCAGTTCAAATAGTAGATAAAAGACAAAAAGCGATAGTATCTACAGGTGTGTCCCATCAGAAGGTAGCTAAGTCAAATTCACGCACAGCGAACACCCTCAGCACTGCAGAAACGCCCTCCTTCGCCGAGCTAGGGGTTGCGGCAGAGATCTGTGACGCTCTCGCAGACATTGGCATTACCCACACATTTTCCATTCAAGAGCTCACCCTTCCTATTGCGCTTTCGGGTTCGGATTTAATTGGACAGGCGCGCACAGGAATGGGCAAAACATACGGATTTGGCGTCCCAGTTTTGGATCGTGTCTTTGATGACGCTGCAATCCCTGAACTTGATGGCACACCGCGTGCGCTCATCATCGTGCCTACCCGCGAACTTGCAGTACAGGTTACGTCTGATTTGCAAGCCGCTTCCGCATATCTTCCTCTTCGCATTACAACCATTTGCGGCGGCAGGGATGCAGAAAAGCAGCAGCAAGCGCTTATCGATGGCACCGATGTCGTCGTTGGCACCCCTGGCCGATTACTGGATTTATTCCACAACGGACATTTGGATCTCAGCCGAATTGCTATTTTGGTCATGGACGAAGCTGATGAAATGCTCGACTTGGGCTTCTTACCTGACATTGAAAAGGTTTTTCGTGCATTAGAAGATACTCCGCACCAGACGATGCTTTTTTCCGCCACGATGCCAGGGCCAATCCTGACATTGGCGCGTAGTTTCTTGCACAAACCGGTCCATATCCGCGCAGAGTCAGATTCACAAAAGCAGACCCATACCGCGATCAAACAGATCGTGTTTCAAGCTCACCAGATGAATAAGTTGTCGGTTCTCGCCCGCGCATTGCAAGCCAAAGGTCGTGGACGCAGCATTATTTTCACCCGTACGAAGCGCGCAGCAGCACAGGTTTCGAATGATTTGGCGCAGCTGGGCTTTGCAGTCACCGCAGTCCACGGCGACTTGAATCAAAAAGATCGCGAACAGGCACTTGAACTTTTCCGGTCGGGTTCGGTAGAAATCCTCGTCGCTACTGACGTTGCGGCACGCGGTATCGACGTCGATGACGTCACCCACGTGTTTAATCATCAAGTCCCTGATGATCCAATGACGTATGTGCACCGCATTGGGCGAACTGGGCGTGCGGGAAACTCTGGTGTCGCCGTTACTCTCGTTGGCTACGACGAAGTCACCAAGTGGCAAGCGGTCACTGATGAGCTCGACCTAGACATTCCTGAGCCGCCACAATGGTTTAGTACATCACCGGAATTCTTAGCAGCCTTGGATATCCCAGAAGACACCGTGGATTCTGTCGGTGCTCCCCGCAAAGTCATTGGAGTGAGAGCAACATCGCCAAGCGTAGATACCCAGCGGAACCGGAAGCCATCGCGGAGGAAGCGGAAGTGACATCAACCCCTGTTTTGAACCGATCTGTCCGAGACTGGGTTGCTACCGGCACCATCGCCGTTGTCGCAGCTGCAGCAGTAGTTTTGAGTGTGGTGGGAGCTGATATTCGTCACGCTCATCTCGAGCAGCTCAATGTTCCGGGAGAAGAATCCACGGTAACAGTATTGGGGACGCCCCCAACTGGTGTAGAGGAACTCTTCCGCGTGGATAACCTCGGCGTTTCAGGCCAATACAAGCCGCTCATCGCTCACGGGCTGCTTATAACTAATGATTCCCACGAGGTTACGGCCTACCAGCCCGATGGTGAGGTGGCGTGGACATATAAGCGAGACAATGCTGAAATCTGTTCTCTCGCTTCAGCATGGGATGATGTCATCATTACGTTTAGGACCGGTCGTGGATGTGGCGACGTTGTTTCCATAAACGCCGCAACTGGCACCTACGCTGCTACTCGTAGCGCGCAAAACTCAACGAATGTGGCTGCTGTATCATCCAACGACCGAGTCGGAACGTTATCGACGCAACGCGTCGAACTGTGGCGTTCTGATCTTGTACGCACTGTTGAGTACGGCGATGTTGAAGCTAAACAGGAACCTAATATGCAACCTCACGAGGAGTGCACGATTAATTCTGCGCTCACTAGGAAAGAGTTACTGGTAGTTTCTGAAACCTGCCCGGATTCTGCGCACACAAATTGGTTACGCTTTCAAAAAACAACGCCTGAAGATTCCCGCAAACCAGAGATCACTAAGGATATTGCTATCGATGGTGACGGTGCTCGCCTCATAAGTGTGGGTCAGACCGCGGCCGCCATTTATATCCCGGGTACACAGCCCGTAATCGTTTCCTATGACGATGCTGGCAACGAAGTTGCACGTACGGAGGTTAGCGCTTCTCCAGCTGTTGCTAACTCAGCGTCCCCGTTTTCTCCTGCTACCGCTGATTTGCCAAACCATATGACGTGGTTCGATGGTGAAACTTTGTATTTTTTCACTCCAACTGCGCAGCGCGTAGACCGGATGATGAAAGATGCAATTGGCACACCCATTGCAACAGGTCAGCGTGCGCTTATTCCGACTAAGGAAGGTATAGCGGTTATGGATTGGCTTACCGGTTCCGTGGAGGAAATAATCCCTGTTGACCGCGGCGACTATTCGGGTCCGATCTATCTAGCAATTAGCGAAAGCACCATTTTTGAAGCCCGCGGTAACGCCATAGTCGCTTTAAAGGCGACTACTGATTAATAAATAGGCCGGCTGCGCCTTTTAAAACGTCGCCTCGAACCACGCACGGGAAGCTTGGGCAACCAAAATGAGATAAAGGGCGATTGCTGCCGATGCCAAGATTAAGACGCCGATGACGGGTGAACCACCACTTTTCATTTGGAATGAGATCGCAACCAAAATGAATTGCACTAATACGACTCCACCATGTCCCCAGCGTTTGCCGTTTACCATGCTCCACGCGCCGGCGATGACAAAGCCGAAGATAATAAAGATAAACACTGCTGTCCCGGTGCCTACATGCAGTGCCGTCGAAGATTCGGTAATCATCGATGGATTCTCAGCACCTGTGACATCACGGTAAATAAGAAATAACCCGAAACACATCGCACACAATGCCTGAACAGCTACGATTGCTGCCGCGATTTTCACTGTCTGCGGAGCAGATGGTCTAACGGTCGAGCGCTCTAGCTGTCCGCCCCTAGCCTCGGAGGAGACTTCATGTCGTACGGACTTTCCATAGTCCGAAATGTCTTGCCGCTTATTTTGTTGATTCACCTCAACAATATTACGATGCAAAGCCACTTCGTCGCCTAATTTAGACGCTCCGGTACTGAGAAATGGGGCCTTCTAAACACGGCAATGGAGTTAATTTCGTAAACAACGGGTTAATACTTCGATGCAGGCGATGCCAGTCTGTAATAAAAGACTTTTCTTTTACTTACAGCATCCACAAGCCGTCCGCCCGCTTTATCCTGCCACCCGTGCGGGGTTGGAGTTGTCCAGCAATTTGACGGCACTTCACCAGCAGCACTCACATTGAGAATTAGAAAGACACTGGTCACAGCTTTTCTCAAATGATT
>JAXFXA010000052.1:0-68864 GCA_034091885.1 Corynebacterium sp. | reverse complement strand
GAAATGTCTCCGGAAAACTCATCCATCCCACTGCAAAAGACTCGCGGACAATTGATTCGCGTATCGGTGGTGCGCTGATTCACTCGCGGAATGGGTATTCTTTGTTCCGCGTGGGTTCGCGTGGGAACCGCGAACTGCTTGTGATTCGCCCTGATGGATCGTGGCGTCCCCTTCTCCCTGTTGATAATGGCTCGACAACAGAACAAGGCTTTGTGGTTCCAGGGCACGGCGAGCCGACGTTTTTGGTGCGCAGCGACCATCTAGCGGAACACTTCCGGTTGTTAAAGGTGACGCATACCGAGCATGGTTCCAGCGTGGATGTTTTGTTGGAGCGCGATGACGCTGAATTAGAAGAATTTGCGGTCTCGACGGACGGTAGCACCTTGGCAGTCTTGTGGAATGTGCAAGGGTGGTGTGACCTTGAGATATACCGTTTAACGCCCGATGGAGTCCATCTCCTGTGCGCTCCTGCTATGCCATCGTTGATTGCCACTGAGCCATCGTTGACTGCCGATGGACGGTTCCTTGCGCTGGGAGTTTCCGGGCCGGAGTTCCCACCAAGTGTTGTACTTTTTGATGTCGCGGAGCAGCATTGGGTCGGCGAGGACTTTAGCCCTATCGCCAGCCCCATTGGTGAGGTAGTAAGCGCCAGCCTCATCGCGGAGCAAAAGCTTGCCGATGCCCCGTGCTGCATCAACAATGCCCCCCGAGACCAACGCGGTAATGATGTTCTCTCCGTGTGGGGACAGGCACAGATCATCCCGCAATTGCTGCATTTTGAAGCGCGCGATGGATTGGGTCTTTCAGGTTGGTTCTACCATGCAGTCGGTGTGCCGGACGGCGGGGTGGCGCCTACCTTTGTGTACTTCCACGGTGGCCCGGAGGGGCAATCGCGTCCTGACTACAACAACGTCTTGCGCAAGGTTGTGCAGGCGGGCTACCACGTGTTTATGCCCAATGTCCGTGGCTCTTCTGGTTTTGGCCGGAAGTTTTCGCAGGCCGATGACCGCTATGCGCGCTTTGCCGCTATCGATGACGCCGAAGATGCCTTGAATTTCCTTATTGATCAAGGTTTCACCCGTGAAGGGGAAGCTGTCATTGCGGGACGTTCCTATGGCGGCTTTTTGGTCCACAGCTCGCTCACCCGGCATGCCGGACGGTGGAAGGGTGGCATCGCTGCTTGTGGTATGTCAGATTTGCTTACTTTTTATCGTGACACTGACCCCTGGATCGCGTCTGCCGCCCAGCCCAAGTACGGGGACCCGAACTTGGACACGCATTTGCTTCGCGAGGCCTCACCATTGCGCCAGCTTTCCCGCGTCAAAGTCCCAGTCCTCTTTGTCCACGGTGAGCTTGACTCCAACGTCCCCGTCTCCGAGGCTTACCAAGCCATGGGCGTTTTGGCCGGTCACGGCATTGACGTTGAGCTTTTGCTCTTTTCCAACGAAGGCCACGTCTTTGAAAAGCTCACCAACCGCTATGACATGGCCCGCCGCGTTTTAGATTTCTGCGAAAGGCTTTTCACCGCATAGAGGCGAGCGGCACTCAAGCACCGACTGCTTCTCTGTATAGCGTAAACAAAAGCTCGACGATCTCTTTCTCGTCATCAACCAGGTGCAAACCAAGCTCGTACGCCACATCTACACCCTCTACCTCGACGGCGGCTCCCTGACCGGCATCGCCAAACAACTCCAAGCCGAAGGCCATCTCACTGCATCCGGGAACCCAAACTGGTCAGCCCACCAAGTGCGCAGCATCCTCACCAACGAGAAATACAAAGGCGACGCCCTGTTTCAGAAGTCCTGCATCACTGACTTCCTGACCAAGAAGCAGGTCAAGAACGAAGGCGAAGTACCCCAGTACTACGTCACCGGGAACCACGAGCCGATCATCGCCCCAGCCGTGTGGGACTTCGTCCAAGCAGAACTCGCCGCCCCCGCCACCGGCCGACGCTCCTCCTCCCGGCAACGCACCTTCTCCGGCAAAATCAGGTGCGCCCAGTGCGGGGCCTGGTACGGGTCGAAAACTTGGCATGCCGGCACCAAATACGAAAAACGCATCTGGCGGTGCAACCACAAATACGCAGGCACCACCCCGTGCAGCACTCCGCACGTCAGCGACGAACAAATCACTACCGCGTTCCTCGACGCCGTCCACCACCTCCTCGCCAGCCGAGACCAGGTCGACGAGCTGGTCGACCAGGCGGTGCGTGCCGAACTCGACACCACCGACCTACATATCGAAGCCGACCAACTCTTCGCCCGCGTGGGTGCTGCCGCCGAGGCGATCGACCAGTTGATCGCCCGCAACGCCCGCATCGCCCAAGACCAGGGCGAATACCAGCGCCGCTTCGACAAACTCACCAGCGAACACGCCACCCTCCTAGAGGAGTACCACCGGCTCCTCAACCAGATCAGCGACCTCAACAACCGGCAAGCCGCCTACTGCCACTACCAGGAAGAACTCGACAAACTCGATATCGACCACATCAAGTTCACCCCATACCTATGGCACACCCTCGTCGACCACGCCGAAGTGGGCACCGACAGCACCATCACCTTCACGTTCCGCGACGGTGCGAAACAAACACAGCCGCTCGAGCGGTAGCGCCGGGTCAGAGCCGCAGCCATTCGCCTGTGCGTGATGCGGAGCATTGGATTAGGCCCTGCGGGCTGCCTTGGTAGATGAGGGTTCCGCCGTCTTCACCTGCTCCGGGGCCGATGTCAATGTTGTGGTCGGCCTGAGCGATGAGGTGCAGGTTGTGGTCGACGACAATCACCGTCAGGCCATCAGTGGTGAGCTCGTGCAGGAAGGCCGCCAGCTTGGCAACGTCGTGAGGATGCAGCCCGGTGGTGGGTTCGTCGAGGACGAGCACGCCGCCAGCATCTTGACGATGCTCCTTGAGGAATCGAACCAGCTTCACCCGTTGTAGCTCGCCACCAGATAGCGTGTCCAGCGTTTGTCCCAAGGTGACATAGCCCAGCCCAACGTTGCGCAGCAGCTCCGTCACCTGCAGCACCTTCGGCTGAGCAGCGAAAAGCTCGTCCACCTCATCCAAGCGGGCACAGAGAACGTCAGCAATCGAGCGTTGCTTCGAGCCGCTGGGAAGCGCGACAGACAGCGCGATGTCGTTGAATTTCCGACCACCGCACTGCTCGCACACGGTTTCAACATCGTCCATGAAAGCCATGTCCACGCGGATCACGCCGCGCCCCTTGCACGCTGGGCAGGCTCCCTTACCGTTGGCGCTGAACCAGCTTGGGTTGAGTCCAGACACGGCGGCGAACACCCCGCGCACCGTATCCGCCAACTCGAGAGCCGTTAACAGCGAGGAACGGCTGTTCGCAGCCAAAGGAGCCTGATCGATCATCGCCACCTCGGGATGTTGCTCAGCGAGCACCTCCACTAGCGAGCTCTTGCCCGAACCCGCGACGCCCGAGACCACGGTGAGCACACCCAGCGGGAAGTCAACCGAGACGTCACGTAGGTTGTGCAGCCGCGCATGTTCCACCCGGATGCTGCCATGCGGCGCTCGAGGAGCGTTGTTGAGCTGCACGCCGATGCGGAGCGCACGACCCGTGGGAGTGTCTGCGGTCGCGAGTTGTTGCGGATTACCAGTGAACATGACCGTGCCGCCATCAGCTCCCGATCCGGGACCGAGTTCGACCACAAAGTCGCAGGCCTTAAGAATCTGGGGGTTGTGCTCGACGACGATCACGCTGTTACCCTCGTCGCGCAACCGCTGCAGCGACCGCAGGAGTCGATTGACGTCAGCCGGATGCAGCCCGCCGGAGGGTTCGTCCATGATGAACGTCGCATCGGTGATCGGTGCTCCCAACAACTCTACGATCCGCAGCCGCTGTGCCTCGCCACCCGACAGGGAATCGGTGCGACGATCCAACGATAGGTAGCCCAGTCCGATCTCTCGCAAATACTTGCACCGCTCTGCGATGCTCTGGCGCGGCCCGGCCACCGTTTCCACGCGTACCCCATCAAGCCAGGAAGCAAACTTCTCGATGCTCAGTTCTTGGGCTTCGGCGATGTTGAGCCCGTGCAGACGGCTCTCCCTGGCGGCCTGGTTGATGCGCTGTCCACCACATTCACTGCACGCCACTCGGCGCACAATCCTGCGCAGTGCTTCGTCCTCCCGCTGGGTGGTTTTCGCTCCGGTCTTTTCCAGATAGGAGGCCCGCAGCCTCGGCACGACGCCGTCAAACTCGCCATGTTTCGGGTAGCCCGGCAGCGGATGCTCTAACTGGACGCCCTTGCCATACAGCAACAACTCCCGTTGACCGGCGGGCAATTGCTCCCACGGCACGTCGACTGCACTGATCCCCGAGCACACCAGACGCTTCCACCGGTACGTTCCCGGCTCAAACGACGGGAACCTGATCGCGCCGTCATTCAGGCTCAAGTGCGGATCAACCAGTTCGGCAAGATTGACGTCATCGATGTACCCCAGACCGGCGCAACCCTGGCACATCCCGCTCGGGTCGTTAGCTGAATATGACGGCGAATATCCCGCCGACGGGCTGGCGGAGCGCGAAAACAACAAGCGCAGATACGGCGCGATTCCCGACGCCGTTGCCACCGACGAGCGCACATTCTTGCTGAACTTCTTCTGCCCAACGACAGCGGTAAACGTCAGACCTTCCAGCCGATCAACCTCGCCAAGGTCAAGGTTCCGCATTTTGGCCTGCACGAACGGCGGGAACAGCGAGGCCACCGCTTGCTGTGCTCCGGCCGCCAGCGTGGATACCAGCGACGACTTTCCCGACCCTGAAACCCCGGCCACACCGATCAGCCGATGCTTGGGTAACTGCACCGATATGTTTCGCAGGTTATGCGTCCGCGCACCCGCGATTCTGATCGTGTCAGTAATGCCCATAAGCCTTCGAACGCTTAGACCCTTTCAAAGAAACTCATCTCAAGGAAACAATTAATTTTACCTCTACTGACCGCCGCGAGCGCGACTGTGCCGCCATTTTGTATCCAAGTCGGACTGAAAGCTTCGAAAAACACCAAGCTAGCTATTTTTTCATGATAATTCTTTAATGCACTGCTGCGTTTGCGGTCGGTAGAGCCTGGTTCCGTGAGGATTTGTTCTAACTCTTCTTTCAGCTCGTCCAAGAACAGTGGATCAATCACCCGGTGAATGTTCTCTGGGCTGGTGTAGTGCATACCACCGTCATGTCGGGTCTCAGGATTGAGGGTGGACTCAAACACACCACCGAAGATAGTAGGACTGATCTGTGACCAATCCGTGCCCGCCGAGATTTTATTCACTAGGAGTGTCCGCATATCTTCCGTGAATGGTGGGATCTCAAGGTTTCTATCAGCAAACAAACCACCGTTGACATACGGCAAATTAACAAACTCTTTGTCATACGGATCACGGTCTGAAATCGGAGTATCAAGTGCCTTAAACAGACGCGCGAGGGCGAGCCGCATATTCTGTGCACGCACCTCATTCAAGTCGAAGTGCAACGCGGACTTCGGGAAAATTCCGGCATCTTCGGCGTACAAGCAAAAAACCAAGCGAACGCACAAAACGTTTAGTGAGTGTTGTGCATGGGTAGAATCTGGATCTAAGTACTGTTCATACAGCAACATGTAGAGCTTGCCAATAAGCTCACCAGCTTGCAGCGAGACTTCCTTCTCCCGTTTAGCACGTGCAGCCTGTGGGTCAGTCAAGAATTGCAACAGATGTAGCTGTGCTGGTAATTCCTTCAGCGTAAACGACTCATAATGCTGCTCAGGATGCTCAGTATCAAGGTCGTAAATTCTAAACTCTGTGAAATGACAGACGATAATGGTTTCTGGTCTTTTTGAGTTAGGCATTTCATCGGCGTACTTCTTTGCCTGGCTAAAAGGCGTGACCATGTTGCCTTGGCGAATCTCTTGCTTGTCTAAGCTCACCCGCGCGATTTTTGCTCAATGAATACTTCAGTATCAGGAACCATCGCATCAATACGACCACCCGACGGGGTAGGAACCTCAAACATGACCTGCATGGACACATCGTCCATGCCCAGTAAATCCATCCAGAACTTAGCTGTGTTAGAGACTTCACGCCCCTGAGTAGTCCACCAGTCTACAAACTTGGTGGCAGCAGCTACGCGCTAGCTATGTGTCATCTCAGTCATAATTAAGCGTCCTGTAGTTTGCGGCGAAAAACATCAGTTGCATCTTTGTGAATTTGATACAGCAGGCTACATTCGAATTGGCGTCACAGATGTGTATTTCCGCATTCTTGGCCATCCGCAAATCAATACAGAAAAAGTCCAACCCAAGAACACTGTTCTTAAGAAAGGACCCTAGCTGTCAGGTATTTCGCGGCTAACCACAAAGTGCCCCAGGCAGGATTCGAACCTGCGACACCGGCTTTAGGAGAGCCGTGCTCTATCCCCTGAGCTACTGGGGCAGGGGAACAAGTAAATAGGTTACCGGACAACGGGGGAGAGGTGAAAACTGGCCTTAGTTGTCCGGTTGGGGTTTAGGCGTTGGTTAGTTCTGCGAACTTGGCAACAACATCCTTTGGGGTTGGGTTGGTGGCGTGGGAGCCGTCGGAGTACAAGACAGTGGGCACAATGCGGTTGCCGTTGTTGACGGACTTGATCCATTCGTTGACGTCATCCATGCCGGCTTGCTCGACGTCGACTTCATCGTAGTCAATGTCGGTGTTGCTCAACTTGGTACGCAGGTTGGTGCAGTACGGGCACCACGTGGCATAGAAAACGGTGACGTGGTGTGTGGTCGCAGGGGTGGGAATGGTGTTGGTCATGTCAGGCAACGTCCTTTCTTTCATAGGTCAAGAATCGATATTTTAGGGGCAGTTCACTTGGGGGTTGGCCAGGAAGGGCCAGATGCCCGGTGGTAGAAGTCTGCCAGCCGGAATCGGAGGTGAGTCCAAAACTGTCTGGGATTTCAGGGGCAAAAACGGCCGCATCGCCGTAGGCACTGGCCACGTGGGCGTGGATGAGGGTTAGTTCGATGAGGTCGACATCGGCAAGCGTAGCTGCATAGAGCTGTCCGCCACCGATGATCCAGGCGGCATCTGTGGCAGGTAAAGCGGTGACCACTTCGGCGCCCTGGGACCATGCGCCCGGCGCGCGCGAGGAAAGCACATAGTTGTCCCTTCCCGGTAGGGGACGAAACTTGTGCGGTAATGACTCCCAGGTGTGGCGGCCCATAATGACTGGTTGGCCGAGGGTGACTTCTTTGAAGTGGGCAAGGTCTTCGGGCACATGCCAAGGCATTGCTTGACCGTCGCCGATGATGCCGTCGAGGGACTGCGCCCATATTGCGCCCAAAAAAGCCATGCTGTAATTCTACGGCATGGCTTGGGTGCAGTGCCCCAGCTTAGATAGCTACGGGCGCGGTAATAGTTGGGTGCGGGTCGTAGCCGATGACTTCGAAGTCGGTGAAGTCGTAGTCAAAAATGGACGCCGCCTTGATCAACTTCAGTTGCGGGTACGGGCGTGCGGTGCGTGACAATTGCTCTTTGACTTGGCCGATGTGGTTGTCATAGATATGGCAGTCACCACCGGTCCATACCAGCTCACCTACGCCTAGGCCGGCCTGCTGGGCAAACATATGCGTGAGAGCGGCGTAAGAAGCGATGTTGAAAGGCACGCCCAAGAACATATCGGCGGAGCGTTGGTAGACCTGCATGGACAATTTGCCCTCAGCCACATAGAGCTGGAACAACAAATGGCAGGGTTCCAGGGCCATTTTGCTTAACTCAGCGACATTCCATGCCGACACCACGATACGGCGAGAATCAGGGTTGGTGGTCAGTTGTTCCATGACACCAGCAATCTGGTCAATGTGCGTGCCATCAGGGGTAGGCCAAGACCGCCACTGTACTCCATAGACAGGGCCTAATTCGCCATTTTCATCGGCCCATTCGTTCCAGATACGAATGTTATTGTCTTGCAACCAGCTGATGTTGGACTCCCCGCGGAGAAACCACAAAAGCTCACCAATTACACCGTGAAAATACACTTTCTTGGTGGTCAAAAGGGGGAAAGACTTACTCAAGTCGTACCGAAGTTGCTTGCCAAACAAGCTGCGCGTTCCGGTTCCCGTCCGGTCAGATTTACGTGCGCCGTTTTCTAGGACCTCCCGCAGGAGATCCTCGTACGGAGTCGCAACAGTGGCTGCGTTAGTCATGCGCCTTAGTTTAGAACTCCCCGTGGGCGGCAGCGAATTGGGCCGCGTGTTCTAGAATTTCATCAGCTAACTCAGGCCGGCATACAACGAGGTCCGGGATATACGTATCCTTGTTGTTAAATGTTAATTCCGTGCCATCTAGGCGCGAGCAGTGTAGACCTGCGGCTAGTGCCACACCTACTGGAGCTGCTTGATCCCATTCATATTGCCCACCAGCGTGGATATAGCCGTCAAAATCACCCAGCAGCACGTGCATGGCCTTGGCCCCAGCAGAGCCAATTCCAACGGTGTCAAAATTCATGTGCTCAGCAATATACTCTGCAACTTGTGGTGGTCGGTTCCTAGAAATAACAAGCTTTCTGGACAATGGACCACCCACCGCGCGTACATCGGAAGACTTAAATGTCACACCGAGGTCAGGAAGACCCACAGCCGTATGGGCCGGACGTCCATTGATAACTAGCGCAATATGGACAGCCCAGTCCTGACGACCAGTGGCAAATTCCTTTGTCCCATCTAGCGGGTCCACAATCCACACGCGCTCTTTGTCTAGCCGGTCAAAGTTATCAACGGCCTCTTCAGACAAGATGCCGTCATCGGGGCGGTGTTCCCGCAAAACGCGGGCAATCCAGGACTGAGCCAATTCATCACCGGCATCCCCGAGGGAGCGTCCACGGAGCAGACCGCGTTGACGTACGCCTTTGAGGATCTCACCGCATCCATCGGCAATCATGTTGGTGAGTCGGGAATCAGATAGTTGGACAGTCATAGTCATTAACACTACCTTTCGCGTTAAAGTAAGGCATGGCAAAAAACGTCGTAGAAAAACTTAACCCAGCCGTACGAGGCTGGTTTGAAGACGTTTTCGCAGCCCCCACAGAGGTTCAAAGCCAAGCGTGGGAGGCGATTTCGGCGGGACACCACGCCCTATTAGTGGCCCCGACTGGTTCTGGTAAGACTCTAGCAGCGTTTATGTGGGCGCTAAATTCCTTAGTCGAAGCCCAAGGCCAAACCGCGCTCGATATTCCCGGAGCCCGCGAAGCAAACGCTGGCGTGGGAGCAGGCGTCAAAGTACTATACATCTCCCCGCTGAAAGCACTCGGTGTGGATATTGAACGCAACTTGCGTGTCCCTCTCGCAGGAATCAGCCGTGTGGCACAACGCTTGGGCTTTGACATCCCTGATATCTCCATTGGCGTGCGGTCAGGGGATACCCCTCAAAGTGAGCGCAACCGGCAGGTGCGTAAGCCGCCGGATATTTTGATCACGACTCCGGAATCGCTCTACCTCATGTTGACATCAAAGGCAGCGGGAATTCTCACCGGGGTAGAAACGGTCATCATCGATGAAATCCACGCCATTGCCGGAACGAAGCGCGGAGTGCACTTGGCACTGACCTTAGAGCGACTGGAAACTATCGCGGGTAAGTTTCAGCGCGTCGGCCTTTCAGCAACGGTGCGTCCACTGAGCGCGGTTGCACATTTCCTTGGCGGCGGTAGACCGGTGGATATCATCGCACCACCAGCGGACAAAAAGTGGCAACTAGATATCCACGTCCCGGTGGAGGATATGTCGGATCTCCCCACACCAGAGGCGGGGTCAACCATTGGAGAATTCACTGTCGATGACCCAACGGGTCTTGCCTCCCCGCAACTTTCGGCAGAGTCTGCTCTACCCGTGGGCGCATCTATTTGGCCGTTTATTGAACAAGCTGTGTACGAAGAAATCATGGCGCACCGGTCCACGTTGGTATTTGTTAATTCCCGCCGCAGTGCTGAGCGTTTGACCTCGCGGATTAATGAACTGTGGGCAATAGAACATGACCCAGAGTCATTATCGCCAGAAACCCGGCGCGACCCCGCACAATTGATGAAGCATGTCGATGTCGCCGGTAAGGCTCCGGCCGTCATCGCGCGAGCTCACCACGGCTCAGTATCAAAGGATGAGCGCGCCGTGACTGAGTCGATGCTGAAAGAGGGCGCACTGCGTGCAGTGGTAGCCACAAGTTCGTTGGAACTCGGCATTGATATGGGCGCGGTCGAACTGGTCATTCAGGTTGAGGCACCGCCGACTGTGGCGTCTGGATTGCAAAGAGTTGGGCGCGCCGGGCACGTTGTGGGCGCTGTTAGCCAGGGTTCGTTTTACCCGAAGCATCGTGCGGATTTGCTGCAGATCACGGTGGTGGTGGGGAAGATGGTCACTGGGGGCATCGAAAAGCTTCATAGCCCAAGTAACCCCTTGGATGTTTTGGCGCAGCAAACCGTCGCAGCCGTGGTCGCGGCTGAGCAAGGCTTGCTTGTCGATGATTGGTTTGACACCGTCCGCCGCGCTTGGCCCTACCGTGATCTGGCACGAGATGTTTTTGACGCTGTCATTGACCTGGTATCTGGTGTGTATCCTTCGACGGATTTTGCCGAGCTCAAACCACGCGTTGTATATGACCGCGTTAGTGGCCTACTCACTGCTCGGCCCGGCGCGCAGCGGGTGGCGGTGACGTCCGGAGGAACTATTCCTGACCGCGGCATGTTTGGTGTGTTCCTCGCTGGCGGTGAAGGAGCTCCACGTCGCGTGGGTGAGCTCGATGAGGAAATGGTGTATGAATCCCGCGTGGGGGATGTTTTTACGCTGGGCGCGTCTTCGTGGCGCATTGAAGAAATTACCCGTGACCAAGTCATTGTTACCCCTGCGCCGGGACATACTGGCAGGTTGCCGTTTTGGACGGGCGATAGTGCCGGGCGGCCCTTTGAATTAGGCCAAGCAATTGGTGCGTTCCGGCGAGAAGCGCACAGGGATCCTGCAGTCATTGCGCACACTGATCAGTGGGCCGAAGATAATGTGCGGGCGTTTCTAGCAGAGCAGCATGAAGCTACCGGAGTAATTCCCGATGATAAAACGCTGGTCTTGGAACGATTCAAAGACGAACTGGGTGACTGGCGTGTTATATTGCATACCCCCTTCGGCCGCGGAGTTAATGCTCCATGGGCACTGGCAGTGAGCGCGCGGATAGCTGAGCTTACAGGTATGGATGCGCAGGTTGTTGCCGGGGATGACGGCATTGTTCTGCGCCTGCCAGAAGGAGAAAAAGAACCTGATGCCTCCCTATTTATCTTCGCTGCGGATGAGATTGAAGAAATAGTGACCCGGGAAGTCGGCGGCTCGGCGCTATTTGCTTCCCGTTTTAGAGAGTGTGCGGCTAGAGCATTGCTACTGCCTCGGCGTAACCCCGGTAAGCGTGCGCCTTTGTGGCAACAGCGGCAACGCGCAGAACAGCTTTTGGATGTAGCGCGGAAGTATCCTTCGTTCCCCATCATTTTGGAAACCGTGCGTGAAGTGCTGCAAGACGTTTATGACGTTCCTGCGCTGATAGAGGTCATGGGGGAGCTGGCACACCGTGGAATTCGGATTGCAGAAGTAACCACGGAGCAACCTTCACCTTTCGCGTCGTCGCTGCTTTTTAACTACACCGGCGCGTTTATGTACGAAGGTGATAGTCCGCTTGCGGAAAAACGTGCGGCAGCGTTGGCTTTGGACCCGGCACTATTGGCCAAGTTATTGGGCACAGTTGAGTTGCGTGAGCTATTAGAGCCTGAAATCATCGCGGAAGTGCACGCGCAATTGCAGCGAACGCATCCTACGCGCCGCCCGCGCACAGCAGAAGAAGTAGCGGATCTGCTGCGAGTTATTGGGCCAGTGGCAATCGCTGATTTAGCCGATCACACCGACGTCGCGTTGTCTACTGTGCAGGCAGAGTTAGGCCATAGGGTGATGGAGGTCCGCATTGGCGGCCGGCCACACTTGGCGCAATCTAGCGACGCCGCCTTGTTGCGCGATGGCCTGGGTGTGCCAGTTCCGCCTGGTGTGGCTGCGCAGACTGAAGCTATTGCAGATGCGCTCGCGCAGTTGGTGTCGCGCTGGGCGCGTACCCGCGGTCCTTTTGTCATAGCAGAGCTTGCCGATGCCTTCTCACTTTCCATCTCCTCTGCTCATATGGCAGTGACGTCGCTAGAGGGAATTGTGGAAGGGCACTTCCGGCAGGGAATTGCAGAAACCGAGTATTGCGCAAATGAGGTGCTGCGAACTATTCGCTCACGTTCACTCGCGCACGCCCGTGCAGCAACGGAACCGGTGTCTGTGAGTACGTTGGGTCGGTTCTTGCCAGCGTGGCAGCAAGTTGCACCGATCATTGCTCCCGTGAAAGACAGCACCGCTTCTCGGGCGACACGAACAACTGAGCAATCCACTGCGGTACCTGCTTATGCATCGGCTCATCCAAGTTTGCGCGGGGCCGATGGTGTTTATGCGGTTTTAGAGCAGCTTGCCGGCGTGTGTCTTCCAGCTTCCGCGTGGGAAAGCGTTGTCTTGCCCCAGCGCGTCGGGGATTATCAACCAGCAATGCTCGATGAACTTACTAATAATGGTGAGATTGTGATTGCCTGCGACGGCAAAGCCGGTGCACAGGATCCGTGGGTGATGTTGCTCCCCACGGAATATGCTGCGGGTTTGATCCCAAAGCGCGATGTTTCTGAAGCAACGCTCTCCTCGCTGCAAGAGTCGATTCTGGCACTGCTAAGCCGTGGTGGCGGGTTCTTATTTTCCGATATTCTACGCGATGTTAATACCGGTGACTTCGGCTCCACCGCCGGTGGTGACCAGCGCGGACTCGATGTTGGGACGCAAGAAAGCGTTGACGGGCACACTGTCAGGGAAGCAATGTGGGGGTTGGTTGAGGCCGGACTCATCGCCCCTGATTCCTTCGCTGCTATTCGCGCGCGTTTGTCCATGACAGGGCCGTCTTCGGCCACTTCGGCTCACCGGACCCGCCGCCGCCCACAACGTTCGCGCTTACGCATGGGACATACATCATTTGCGCACTCTCAGCGCGCCAATTCCACGCCTCCGGATATGACGGGACGATGGGCTTTAACTTTTTCCGCCGCAACAGATGCCACGGCGCGGTCAGTTGCGCATGGGGAAGCCTGGCTGGACCGCTATGGCGTGGTCACTCGCGGCGCCGTCGTTGCTGAGGACGTCATGGGCGGTTTTGCTTTGGCATACAAGGTTCTTTCGGGCTTTGAAGAATCCGGCAAAGCTATGCGGGGATACGTCGTTGAGGGGCTAGGTGCGGCGCAGTTTTCCACCGCTGCGGTCATTGATCGCTTGCGTGGACTGGCGGATTCGCCCGATGTCACCGGTTGGCCCTCGGGCACCAGCGCCCCCGACGTGTTCCTCTTGGCCGCTGCCGATCCAGCCAACCCGTATGGTGCGGCAGTGCCGTGGCCGCTTGCCGATGCCAACCACACCCCCAACAACGACACCACCACCACCACTAGTCGTGGCTTTGGCGCCAACCGTGCCGCGGGATCACTCGTTATCATCGCCGATGGTCTGGCGTTAGCCCATATTACGCGCGGCGGTAAGACGTTAACGACCTTCTTCCGCGAACTACCTGCAGGAATTGAACCGGACTTTGCCCTTGCGCTGGTGTATCAAGCGCTATCCCACGCAGTTGACCGCGGGATGGTGACTGCCTTGGTAATTGAGAAAGCCAATGGGCAGTCGATTTTTGACTCCGATATTGCTCAACGTTTGCGGGCTCTCGGCGCGGGCCTGACTCCACACGGAATACGGATAAATAAACCAAGTACTTCTCCTCCGCAACGCAGTGGACTTGGCACTAGAACGTCTGGTCGTGGGCTGCGCGGACGCAGCGTTGCCGAGGCTTTGCAAGAACTTCCTGATCTTCCAGAACGCGATGATGGAGAGGAGAACATGGAACTTTCTTTCGATGACTCGGCATTTCCTGCTCCAATTCGCCGTGGGCCAGTTCAACCCCGCCGCCAGCGTAATCCGCGTGGCCGCCAGTGACCGCTAGAGTTTGCCACGACGTATCTGGCAGAATAGAGCGTTATGCCCGAAGGTGATTCAGTCCTGCAACTAGCTCACAGACTGCAGTTTATGGTGGGCAAGGAAGTTACACATAGTTCGGTGCGGGTACCGCGACATGCCACGGCTCACTTCGAAGGAACCACCTGTGAAAATGTTTGGCCCTATGGCAAGCACTTGTTCATGCAATTTGCTGATGACATTGTGCATACGCACCTGAAAATGGAAGGCTTGTGGGCTATTCATCACGCTGGGGAGAGGTGGAGAAACCCAGGGCATAGTGCTCGCATTGTTTTGCGTCTTGCAAATCATCCTCGCGATATTGAAGTGGTGGGGCATTGGTTGGGATTCGTTGACATTTACCCTGCTGACCGCTATAGCGAGCGTATTGCTCACCTGGGCCCTGACATATTGGCCGATGACTGGGATGAGTGGGGGCGAGGAGAGGCACTGTCTCGCATCGCTGCACGCCCAGAAAGATCTATCGGTGCGGCGTTATTGGATCAAAAGAACGTGGCTGGCATTGGCAATGAGTATCGCGCGGAGGCATGTTTTCTCGCAGGACTGCATCCTGCGGATTCGGTAGCAAGCATCGGGATGGATAATGTCATCAAGGTGGTTGATATCTCGCGGCGGATTATGTGGGCCAACCGCTATTCGCCGATTCGCGTCACCACCGGCGTCAAAAGAGCAGGGGAGACGAGCTATGTCTTCGGACGCAATCACAAACGATGCCGACGCTGCGGAACACTTATCACCTCCGCCGCACTCGGTGGCGTGGATGCAGGTGGAGATGAAGGAGAATTAGAAAGAATTATTTGGGTGTGCCCGAACTGTCAACCGCGCCGCTAACGAGACAACTCAGCGAGCTGATCTTCAACATGAACCTCGCGGGTAGCAAAATAACCACCCGCTGTCATCACGATTCCCGCAGCCGACAATATGTACATGCCAGTGCCTAGGGATCCGGTGACATCGCTAAGCAATCCTGTAAGCAGGGGACCGGCACTGGCGACCGTATAGCCAAAGCCCTGGGTAAAGGAAGTAAGACCGGTCGCGCCTTCAATCGTGCGAGCGCGAATGTTGATGAGCACCGTGGCGATGGAAAAAGCCATCGTTCCCACCGCGGCAAGCAAAACCCACAGCCACGGGTGACTCAGCGGGCTAAGCGCAAGACCCAAGTGGCCCACGATGACGCAAATACCAATGACAATGACTGTGGGAAATAGTCTCCTAAACCTTCCCACCAACCAGGTGCCGATGAAAGACAAGGGCAGCCCAGAAACAGAAACAAGTACCAGCATTCCCGATGCCATTTCCTCAGAGGCACCGGCATTCAAATACAAGTTGGGCAAAAATGTCAGCAGGGTATAGCCAATCAAAGAATTACAACCAAAAAGCAGTGCCAACCCGACACCAACGCGAGTCCTCCACACCGGTATGTTGAAATTCGGTTTAGGCGCGTCCGTTACTGGATTAGGGCCGTGCCTTACAAGAAGCGGTAACCATGCCATGCCAGCGACCATGGAGACAAAGGCCCATAGTCCCAATGAGACCTGCCATCCTGGCCAACCTTCGCTATTAGCCCAATTCATAATTGGAACACCGAAAATCGGTGCGATGGACAAACCCGCCTGCGCAGTGATCATGTACGTCAATGACATCGTGGGAATGCGGTTGGGAAAGTATTCACGAACCACCAAGGGCATTGTGGTGTTAAGAATGCCAATGGCAAATAAGGCCACAATAGAGCCCGCGATTAACACCAAGGGATGTGGATAAACGACTCGTAGGAACTGACCAACCGTGGTCAAAGAAAGCGATAGCACCATGATCTCTGACAAGGTCATACGTGCTTTGAGCTGCGGAAGAATGAATGCAGATATGGCAAACATCATCGTGGGGATAGTTCCCAGGATTCCCACCGTTGTTCCGCTTAGGCTCAAATCTTCTTGCACAGCGGGAAGCAGTGCACCTAAAGCAGTAATAGCAGCGCGCAAATTGATAGCAGCCAGCACAATAGCCAAAAGTGCGGTTAGGCGCGGATAGCGAATTTTACGGTATGACATGACGAATACATACCTTAACCCTTCTAAGCCCCAACGCCCCTATTGTCTGGGTGACCAGCCAGTTTAACGGCGATTTCACTGTGCCGCAGCCTCTACGGCGAACAGATCTTCTCGCTGAAAGTCGTAGCGGGAGCAGGGAATTTGTCCATTTTTGCGCGAGGTAGGAGTGGAGATGACCATCCCAGTGATTCAGAAAAACGACATAAGACATGCTGGCCAGATCCCGCACACCGATGAGGTAACTCAGTTGCGAGACGATTCACAACTGCCTAATTCTGCAAAAAAAGTAGTGCTTGTTGGAGTTATCCTCGCTGAATTGACTTTCTGGCTGTTTTCCCAATCGATGCTGAATATTGGGCCATTGGTAGGTGAATAGCTTGGGTTAAGCTCGCAAGCTACTGGATTAAGATCTCGCTTGCAGCCTTTGTTTGTGGAATGACAATTGTGGGTATTGGAAATCTGGCCGACCGGCTCGGATGTTTGCGAGTTCTAACCTTCGGTAGCTTGTTAAACATCGTTGGTTCGATACTCTTGGCCACAAGTGGCGGGGCTTTCACCGAATTTATGGTGATCTCTGCCCGAATCCTGCAGGGATTATCAGGTGCGGCCATCATGGCGGCATCGCTAGGCCTAGTTTCTATGTTGTGGACTGGTAACCGCTGGTCGCGCGCGTTGTCATTGTGGTCCATAACTAGCCCTAACAATTCCCGGTGGGGCATTTATGAGGGAGCGAAAGCTAATTTGATTGTTGTTGCAGCGCCATCGCAGCGGGAAGCATTGCAACAAGGAAGTGGCATTATGCATTCCATTCACAACGGCAAGCTAGTATTTAGCCGCGAGCAAGCTCCAATCAAGTGGACCATTTAGGCACGTAGTCAATGGTGCGGATATCATCACCCTATGAGAATTCTGCTAAACGTTATTTGGTTAGCCTTCGGCGGCATCTTCCTTGCCGCCAGCTACGTTGTCCTGGGCATCGTAGCTTGTTTGTTGATTGTCACCATTCCCGCGGGCGTAGCCAGCTTTAGATTGGCGGCGTTTGCATTGTGGCCCTTCGGCCGAACGGTCGTGCAGCCAGTAAATGGAAACGGGGCAATGTCCACGCTGTCTAATATTATTTGGTTCCTATTAGCAGGTCTTTGGCTGGCCATCGGGCACCTGATTACTGCCTTTGCACAAGCTTTAACCATCGTGGGAATCCCGCTCGCCTTAGCCAATCTGAAAATGATCCCGGTTACCTGCTTCCCCTTTGGGTGCAGGATTGTCCCTAGCGGCGCGATACCACACGGATGGACTCCGAAGGTAAGCCTTTAAAAAATAAGCGGTTGAGCCAAATAAAGGACTCAACCGCTTTTCCTTTGCCGCTTTTATGAGTTGCGGTGTTGGCGGTAGTAGGAGATGAGTGTATCCGTCGAGGAATCACCTGAATCAACTGCTACCTCGCCTGCGACTGCCGCAGCGAGGTCATTGGCTTGTTGTTTGCCTAATTCCACACCCCATTGGTCGAAGGAATTGATGTCCCAGATCACGCCTTCCACGAAAACGATGTGTTCGTAGAGCGCAATGAGCGCGCCAAGCACATAAGGAGTTAATTCTTCAGCCACAATGGTGGTCGTTGGGCGGTTGCCCGGCATGACCTTGTGGTTGATGAGGTGCTCGGCCACGCCCTCACTAGCAATCTCTTCGGCCGTCTTGCCAAAAGCTAAAACCTTGGTTTGGGCGAAGAAATTGGACATCAACAGATCATGCATGCTGCCGGTGCCATCGGCAGCTGGAAAATCTTCCTTGGGCTTGATAAACCCAATGAAATCAGCCGGAATAAGGTGAGTTCCTTGGTGAATGAGCTGGAAGAACGCGTGCTGGCCATTGGTGCCCGGCTCACCCCAGTACACAGGACCCGTTGCGGTGGATACCGCAGTGCCATCGTGGTGAACTGATTTGCCGTTGGACTCCATAGTCAGCTGCTGCAAATATGCAGGGAAGCGTCCTAAATCCTCAGAATAAGGAAGTACTGCGTGTGATTGCGCACCGTGGAAATTGGTGTACCACACGCTAAGCAGGGCCATTAATACCGGCACATTGGACTCTAACTCAGTAGTGCAAAAGTGCTCATCCATTGCGTGGAATCCACCTAAAAAGCGCATGAAATCTTCTGGCCCGATTGTGCACATCAAGGAAAGACCGACTGCAGACGCCACAGAATAGCGTCCACCGACCCATTCCCAAAAACCAAACATGTTAGCCGTATCAATACCAAACTCGGCAACTTTTTCAGCATTTGTGGACACGGCAACGAAGTGCTTAGCAACGGCAGATTCATCGCCGTCGAACTGCGCAACCAACCAGCGGCGTGCAGCATGAGCATTGGCCAACGTTTCCTGAGTAGTAAAAGTCTTCGACGCTACGATAAAAAGCGTCGAGGCGGCGTCAAGACCATCCAAAGTGGCGGCTAAGTCTGCTGGATCGACGTTAGAGACAAACTCGGCGCTAATACCGGCTACCTCATAAGTCCGCAACGCTTGGGCTGCCATGGCTGGACCCAAATCAGAGCCGCCGATTCCGATATTGACTACCTTGGTAATGCGCTCACCGGTATGCCCCAGCCAAGCACCTGAACGCAGTGCAGTAGCAAAAGCACGCATCTGTCCTAATACGTCGTGCACATCCGCTGAGATATCCTGACCGTCAACGACGAGCTCTCCGCCTGCAGGTGCACGCAACGCGGTGTGTAGCACGGCGCGATCTTCGGTGGTATTGATGTGCTCACCGGCGAACATGGCATTACGGCTAGGCTCGACGCCCGCCGCGCGGGCGACATCGATAAGCGCAGCTAAAACATCTGCATCAACGAGGTTTTTAGACAAATCGACGTATAAACCTGCCGCTGAAAAAGAGAGATTCTTAGCGCGCGAAGGATCTGCTGCGAATAGTTCGCGCAGGTTTAGCCGTTGCTTTGCGGAGAAAACGGATGCTAGCCTGCTCCACTCCAGCGACTGGGTGATGTTCATTGTCGAGCCCTTCGTTTAATAAAGACCTTGCGGGAAATTACTTATGCAAGTCTAGAGCACTAGAGCGGCAATCCACCCAGCAATGAGCAGAGGAATGTTGTAGTGAATAAAGGTGGGCACCACTGAATCCCAAATGTGATCGTGCTGACCGTCAGCATTCAGACCGGATGTCGGACCCAACGTGGAGTCGGACGCAGGAGAACCTGCGTCACCGAGCGCACCAGCTGTACCAATGATGGATACGGTAGCCAATGGGCTAAATCCTAGTGACATGCACAAAGGAACGTAGATGACGGTGATAATTGGCAAAGTAGAAAACGATGAGCCAATACCCATGGTCACAATAAGACCAACCAAAAGCATGGCTGCCGAGCCAGCGGCTTGGTTGCCGGCGAAAAGGGAAGCGGTGGCATCGACAAGCGTTTCAACTTCCCCGGTGGCGGTCATAACGGCAGCAAACCCTTGGGCAGTAATCATGATCAAACCAACTAGGGCCATCATCCGCATACCAGCAGAGAAGACATCATCAGCGCGGTTCCACTTCACAGCGCCGCTGAGCAGCAAAATTGCCAAACCAGTCAGCGCGCCCACCAAGAGTCCGTCGGATTCAAAATCGCCGGATTGCATAACAATCTGCACCACAAAAGTCATCACGATGGCAATGCAGGCGACCGCAATTTTCAGCTTTGATGCCTCTGTCTCATCATCAGCGCCCACTGCAATAGGCAGATCCTTGTAGGCGCGCGGCTTGCGATAAGAAACGAAAACAGCCAACAGCAAACCAACCACCATCCCGACTGCCGGAATAGCCATAGCATGCATGACAGAGACACCAGTTGTGTCCAAACCAGATTGGTTGATATTAAACAGCAAGATGTCGTTTAAGAAGATAGAACCAAATCCGATAGGGAAAAACATGTAGGTTGTCACCAAACCGAAGGTCAAACAGCACGCAATCAGGCGGCGGTCGATGTCCAAACGGTTAAACACCGTCAAAAGTGGTGGAATAAGCAAAGGAATAAACGCGATGTGTACCGGAATAAGGTTCTGGCTCATCATCGACATAGCAACAATGCCTACAACGATCAGGTACTTCGTTGTGGTCACAGCTTTTTGCGAAGCTCGGGCAGGCTTAGGGGCGGTAGCGACCCCAGCAGCAGGGGTAGGGGAATCTACTTCATTGACTCCTGCGCTCCCTGCAATTTTAGCTGGAGCAACACCACGTGGAGCGCTGGTGCCAATTTTGGCTAACAGCGCATTTGCCAGCAGGCGTGGCAATCCTGTCGATGCTACACCCATGGCAAAGGCACCCAACAAGGCATAACTCAGTGCAATCTTTGCACCGCCCCCCAGTCCTTCCTGGAAAGCCAGCATGGTGCCATCAAGACCCATGCCTGCAGCGAGACCACCAACCAACGCGCCCAAAAACAGCGCGACTACGACGTGTACGCGCACCATTGCCAGTACAAGCATGACAATGACCGCAATCAAAACAGCATTCATGCGGAATACACTAGCCCGAAGCGGGAAGAAAATAAGAATTTACTGTGAAAACAATAAGCGGTCTAGCCCAGTTTGCCCCGTCCCAAGCGCAATAAAGCTGAAGCAATGGCAGGACCTTCCTCACCGAGCTCATCGCGGAATTGGTTAAGGATTGCAATTTCTCGGGTGTGCACTAGGCGGGTGCCACCAGAGCCAAGACGGGTTTTACCAATTGCTTGGGACACTGCTGTACGACGTTTGACAGCATCGAGGATGATCCGATCCATACGGTCAATTTCTTGCCGGTACTGCTGGATTTCTGCATCGGAAAGCGGATCGTCTGTGCCCGTGGGGACGCGGATGGCAAAAACATTGTTGCTCGCGGAGACAATCGAATCTGGAGTCGGTGACTGTGGCTGCGGCGAAGTACTCATGAGACTTTATTGTGCCATCTTTTTACTCCCAAATGCATAGGTATCGGCCACGACGGTGTAAACAGTTGTCGGGTCGAGCTAGTAGGTTGGTAAATATTATGAGCGAACGCGATGGATCAACACCTTTCAGTCAGCACAACCCCGCCGAACATGCGGCTGGCCGCATTGCCGGTCGTCCGTGCGAAGGGACGCCGGAATTAGAATCTATTCCTCCTGAACTAATTCCGCCGGAAGAAGAGGACATAGCTCCTGAAGGGGCATTTGACCTGTTTAGTGACCTGAAAACTCAGCCGATGTCTGCTGGAGTGAATGCTTCTTCTCTAGGATCGCCGGCTAATGCATCACCGTTTCAGAGGAGGAATTCAAATACTGCGGGCGCGCGCCCATCGGCTGATGCGGCCAATGCCGCGCAGCTATCGGGCGCAAAGCTTGCCGATGCCCGCAGGAGTGAGCTCATTACTGGTCTCAATCCGCAACAAGTCGAGGCAGTGGAACACATTGGGTCACCTTTATTGATCGTGGCCGGCGCGGGTTCAGGTAAAACGGCGGTGTTGACGCGTCGCATTGCTTACCTGATGGGGTGTCGCGGAGTCGCGCCGTGGGAAGTTCTAGCCATTACCTTTACAAATAAAGCAGCAGCGGAGATGAAAGAGCGCGTTTCGGCTCTGGTGGGGCCAATCGCGCAACGGATGTGGGTGGCAACATTTCACTCGATCTGCGTTCGCATCTTGCGGCAGCAGGCGCAGCTCGTGCCCGGATTAAATTCGAATTTCACAATTTATGATGGCGATGACGCGCGCCGACTGTTGTCCATGATTGCTAAAGAACTTCAGCTCGACATCAAGAAATTCACCCCCCGCGTGTTGGCTAACCAGATCTCGAATTTCAAAAACGAACTTGTTAGCCCCGAACAGGCGCGCAGTCAAGCAGAGAAAACAAAGAATCCGTTCACTCTGGCTGTCGTCGATGTATTTGCGGAATACCAGCGCCGATTGCGAGCTGCCAACGCCGTGGACTTTGATGATCTCATTGGCGAAGTCGTGCGCATTTTCTCCCAGCACCCGCAGGTCGTTGATTTTTATCGCCGCAGGTTTAAGCATGTGCTTATCGATGAATACCAAGACACCAACCACGCGCAATACGCCTTAGTCTCGGCACTAGTTGGGCGCGAAGAACCACAAGGCCCAGAGCTGTGTGTAGTCGGTGACTCAGATCAGTCCATTTATGCATTCCGTGGGGCAACTATTCGCAATATCGAAGAGTTTGAGCGGGACTACCCGAATGCGCACACTATTTTGCTGGAACAAAACTACCGTTCGACCCAGACAATTTTGTCTGCTGCTAACGCGGTTATTGCGCAAAATGAGGGACGACGCGAAAAGAACTTGTGGACCGACCACGGACAAGGTGAGAAAATCATTGGCTATGTCGCCGACAATGAACACGATGAAGCCAGGTTCATTGCCAGTGAGATAGATACGCTAAGCGATAACGGGTTTAACTACTCTGATATCGCAATTATGTACCGCACCAACAATGCTTCTCGCGCATTGGAGGACATCTTCGTACGCTCAGGTATTCCCTATAAAGTGGTGGGCGGGACTCGGTTCTACGAACGCCGTGAAATCCGCGATGTCGTGGCGTACCTAAAGATTCTGGATAACCCCGACGATTCAGTGAGTCTGCGTCGAATCATCAATGTGCCCAAGCGGGCGATAGGCGACAAGGCCCAAGCACAGGTTGCCCTGCACGCTGAGAACCTCAACGTCAGTTTTGGCAAAGCGCTGCGCGCAGCGGAACGTGGGGAAGTAGTGGGACTGAATTCTCGGGCAGTTAATGCCATTGCGCGCTTCAATGAAATGATGGACGGCCTGCGGGAACAAATCCCAACAATGGTAAATGACATCACCCGCCAACCTGATTTAGGCGAATTGCTCAACGCAGTGTTAGATGCGACCGGATATAAGCAACAACTTGAAGCATCCAATGACCCACAAGAGGGGGCGCGTTTGGACAACCTAAATGAATTGGTCTCCGTTGCTCGTGAGTTCTCGTCCGAGGCCGCTAATCAGGTGGCTTTTCTGGAAGAACACAACCTGGCTACTACAGAATCAGAGAATGTAAGCGCCGACGGTGCACGTTTGCTCGCTGAAGGTGAAGCGGCTCCTGGCTCCCTCCAAGCGTTTTTGGAAAAGGTGTCTTTAGTAGCTGATGCAGACCAGATACCTGAGCATGAGTCGGGAGTAGTGACCCTAATGACTTTGCACACCGCCAAAGGGCTGGAATTTCCGGTTGTCTTTCTTACCGGCTGGGAAGACGGGCAATTCCCACACATGCGCTCGATGGGGGATCCCAAGGAGCTAAGTGAAGAGCGACGTTTGGCCTACGTGGGAATAACGCGCGCCCGCCAAAGGCTCTATCTCACCCGTGCTATTCTTCGCTCATCGTGGGGTAACCCGTTGACGAATCCGGCCAGCCGCTTCCTCGGAGAGATCCCAGAAGATCTCATCGACTGGCGCCGTGAAGAACCTGACAATATGGGTGGTTCTAGTTGGGACTATGACGACTCTTATTCCTATGGGCGCACCTATAACTCCAGTTGGTCAGGGTGGGGAGGTTCCACACGTTCAACAAATGCTGGTCGTGGCGCCGCGACTTCCCCTTCGCAGCGCACAGGAACATCCTCACTTCCCAAGCGCGACGCGCAGAAAGCTAAGAGTCTTAATTTAGATGTTGGTGACAGAGTCAATCACGATAAATACGGTTTAGGAACTGTCATTAGCGCGGACGGTTCCGGCGCCCGTGCCACGGTTACCATTGATTTTGGTAGTTCCGGCAAGGTGCGGCTGATGTTGATTGGAAACCCGCCTATGGAAAAGCTCTGACACTTGTGTATTGCCCACCCCGGACTGGTGGGGGCAATACTTTGTGCAGCGAGGTTGTCTAGAAATAGATGCCTTGCTGTGCAAACCACGCCTGGGGGTCTACTGGAGTCACACCATCAGGGTGGATTTCAAAGTGCAAGTGAGGTCCGGTGGAGTGTCCCTCGCTACCAATGGTGGCAATATGCTGGCCCGCGGTGACATGGTCGCCTACTCGAACTGCAAGTGAGTTTGCCTGCATGTGTCCATAAACGGAGACTTCACCGTTGGCGTGCTTAATGCGAATCCAGTTACCAAAGCCCTGTGCAGGACCTGAGTTGATGACTTCGCCGTCCATGATGGACACAATGGGAGTGCCCACGGGGTTGGCAATGTCGATTCCGTTGTGCATACTTCCCCAACGCATTCCGAAGGTCGAGGTCAGTCGGCCTGTAGTAGGGAACACGACCTGCCGACCGTCAGCGGTATGGCCAGTTTTTGGGGCGAGCTGGGTCGGAGTCTCTGGAGCGAGTTCTTCGGCCAGACCCGGAATAACATGTGGATCCAGGACAACGTTGAGCCCGTAATCAGTGCGGGTAATCTGTGGAGCTACGCCGTTATTGGCTACATCGTTGAGGCTTTGTGCCAGGCCAACTGCAACCGAGAGCAGGTCACTATGGTTGACCTCGGGGGTTTCACTATTGGAAGAACCATCAGCCACGTTCAGGCTTAGTGTTGGCGATTCCGCATTAGCACCGCTAACGGTGGCAATGGCAATGCCTGCTGCCACACCAACTGTGGCTACGGCCTTAAGTGCACGGGGAGTGCGCTTCATATACATAGTCCTTCTCAGACGTCTAACTTTTCAATTCACTCCTGGGAACCAGATTTCCGGTTACAGGCGTGGCACAGCACATGATTCAACATTGCTGCGTTATTGCAACGTGATTTAAAGTATCGGCCTTTGTGCGCAGGTGCAATGCTTAAATGCACTGGTAAACCCCAGGTATGTTCGAAAATTGCTCGAACATACCAGCGTGTTACGTATGTTACCAATGTTAAAGAAGTTACAACTGTAAACTTGGGGTTTAATTCCTGGGGGTGGACTATGGGGGTAGAGGTGCCGATTATCTACGGAAGCTGGTGACGTCGTGCTTAGGAAAGCGCGCCGGCACCATCGCTACGCCGAGCAGAAGCGAGGTTCTTGCGTAATCCAGGGCCGTGAAAAACCCACGCCATTGCTGCACCCACTAGCGGTACAATCAGACACCACATCACCGACAGCCAGCTGATGCGGAAGTACGGAAGAGTGCCATGATCAATTATTATGCCCGCAGCGCTCGTTACCATTGGGGTGGAATGTACTAGGGAGATAATGTGACCTACTACCGTCCCCGTCACCATTGCCGTTGTTGCAAGCAACCATGTTTGTGTGGCAGCAAGTAAAGCAGTCGTAGCCGGAGTAGCTCCAATTGCCTGCAAAGTTAGGGCATCGCGGCGTTGTCCCGCTGCGCTAAGAACCAAGATGAGCAACAAAACGAACGCAATGAGTCCGTAGATGGTCAACAGGGTTGACATCACCCATCCGTAGTAGTCATGATCACCAGCGATATCTAAATATGGTGCATCGGTTCCAGTAAACGCCGCCTGGTGATAGATGATGTCTTGAAAATCCATGAGCGCCTGCTTGTCTGGAACTTGGGCAAACTCAATTGCCATACCCAAATCAATGGGGGCGAGTGAGAGGGCATCGGCAGCAGCGGGACTGAAAATTATTACGTTGACCACTTCCTTTGGCAGAACTTCTGCAATAGGCAAAGTTGCACTGCCAACTGTGGAAAGTACGGGTGGCGTGTGATCATCACCCAGGGCGGTACCTTCTTTTGCAACCACAGTAGTTGTGTCTAGCTCACCCGCACCCGCGCCGAAAGGTACAAGCACACCGCCGGCATCTAAGACTCTTTGTGCCTGTAATTTTTCTTCTTCATTCCGGAATGTAAATAAGTCAATATCGGTGGAAGAAAGAATATAAGACGAAGCATTGGCATACGTCAGCGGAGAGCTAGCACTTCGGTCACCAAGCTCTACGGAACAGGCTTGAGCGGCCACTGGGTCCTCAAACGCCGATTTCCCAAAGCTATCAGTGATGTCCTTAACGTCATTGACGTGACAGACATTGGCACCTTCGATCTCAAACGTAATGGACTGAGAAATTGTGGTGTCATCGTCCGCAACGCGGTGTTCTAGATCCTTGTCGTACTCATCTGTCATTTGTACGGTACCGCGAAGAGGGATGCGTCGAGTGCCGTCTAGCATTTCATACGCTAGGTCAGATTCAACCTGAACTGCTTTGAGTTGATCAGAATGCGTACGAGCCGAGGATTTGAGGAAGAAACCAAAGTTGTCTGGGTGAATGGCAGACCTTTGTGCAGCATTGGCACGCTCATTCGTTTCAGCATCTACCGTAAAGTAGGCGGCGGCAACAGTGAGCACGGTGATAATAGCAATCGCTGGGATTGCGTGCAGGGACCGGCGCGCCAGGAACCGTCCGGAACATCGCCATGCAAAGGTCGAAGTGAACCCGATATTCCTCGTTATTATCCTGATGAGAACAATCAATGCTGGCCCGCTTAAGGCGATGCCACAAATGAGCAGGAATACGCATGCAACCAGCGCAACAGGGGCAATTAGGTCGTTGATAACGTGGAAGTGCAGTAGGGCATTAGCCAGCATTCCAAGAAGGCTGGTGGCTACTAAGACAGGACCAATAGTCATCCATTTGCGCCAATGGATAATGCGATCGGGAGCAGCTCCATGAATGGCAGTAGCTAGGGAGTTTCGTGCGATAAGGATTGCAGGTGCCATAGCCGCCGCTAGTGTGACTACGAACGCGCAGGAGACAATGATTGCGATTCTTCCCCACGGAATAGCAACTGGCCAACCAGGAAAGTTTATGGTCCAGCGGCCTATTTCGTAGGCTCCTCCCAGCACTGTTCCGAGCACTATTCCTATGACTGCCGCAAAGAAGCCGAAGGTCAAAACGGCTAAACGAATGTGGCGGGGAGTAGCACCTTGGGTCAACATGAAGGCGAAAAGTGTTGTATGCCGAGAAAACGCTATGGCAAAGATGGGAGCAATAAATAGCATGAATATGGCTAAGGCAGATAGCCAAAACATGATGGCGAAAACAGTTCCAACAATTGCATACGCGCGGTCTGTCGTGCTGTGTGAGAGATCTGCAGTCGCATGCTCGGGGGCATTGGCCACCGCTTGGGCGGATGTAAGCGTCATCCCCTCTGCGTTTAAAGTCTCAACCTGTTGCCAGGTTACTTGTGTTGGGGAGGAATAGCGTACGTACAGATAAGGATAGGTAACTTCGCCGGGTAAAGAATCAGCCAACACCATTGAATCCCACGTAGGGGTTATGTCGCTGATGTGCAATGTTTGAGTGCTTACTCCGGCACGGGTTTCGTAGCGTAGACCTATGTCATCGCCAATGCTGGCTTTTAGCTCGCGGGCGGTTGTCTGGCTAAGAAGAATCTCGCCAGCTGCAGGCCGCTTTTCCTCGGGAATATTGTCCAATAAGGCAGGGGAGCTTAAGACTTTGACATCGCCAGAGCTCGAAGCCTCACCTTTTAAGAATGTTGGTGAAATTTGTCCTTCCGTGTCCATCTTTGTTCCAGCGGGTAGGTGACTCGCAGCTGTATCAATCTCGCTTGGTAGTGGAGTAGGCCAAGAGCTATAAATTGGCTCACCCGTGGCTGAGGTGCATTCCTGCTGGGAACCAGTACCGTTTTGTTGACACGATGCGTCGGAGCCGTAGAAAGAAATCTCACCGGTGAATCTTTCTGCAGAAGTGCTTTCCGATGCACCATCGATCACCGTCGACCCTGAACTCAATGCCGACAATGATTGCGTATTTATAGCCTCACTGGTTGCAATAGCCACGGGAATGAGAATGAGCAATACCGCTGCGATAAGTCGTAGAGGCTTAGAAAACATATCGCGGCGCATCGGGCGGGTTGCCGCGACAATTTCTGTCCATCGGCTGTGTGCTGACGATTGCATGTTACCTACGCCCCCTCACCAGTAATGCGACCATCGCGCATCATAAGAACTCGGTCAGCCCATGACGCGTAGCGCGGCTCGTGGGTCACTAGGAGGCCAGAAGCACCCGTGTCAACGCGTTCGCGCAAAATTTGCATCACTGCATCGCCAGTGGCGGTGTCTAAAGCGCCCGTGGGTTCATCGGCAAGCACGACTTTGCGGTCGCCGATGAGCGCGCGGGCAATGGCAACCCTCTGGGCCTGTCCACCGGAGATTTCCTCAGGAAAGCGTTCCGCCAGACCTGCCAGCCCTACCTCAGCTAGTGCGATCTCTGCAGCTTGTGCGCATTCATTAGGGGGGAGACCGTCGAGCTCTAGCGGAAGTGTGACGTTCTCGCCCACGGTTAGGGTAGATACAAGGTTGAAGTTTTGGAAAATGAAACCGATCTCCCGACGCCGCAAGACTGCTGCTTGGGTGGGACTTAGAGACGTCGCCGGCTTGCCCGATAGTAGTACCTCACCGGACGTAGGAGGATGTAGAAGTCCAGCGACATTAAGTAGCGTTGATTTTCCTGAGCCAGATGGCCCCATTACTGCAACCAGTTCACCCGGCTTTAATGCCAAAGACACTCGGTCCAAAGCTAGTACTTGGCGGGCGCCCTCGCCGAAAGTGCAGGAAATATCGCGCAATTCAACGGTGTGTTGAGGAGAATCCATGTTAGTTGTCCTTATTCGGTAGTGGGGAGTCGGAGGAGGGCAAAGCCTCGATGCGGTCGAGCCAACGCAAGGTAGCTTCAAGCTCAAAAATTCTGCGCTCTATGTCCAAGCGCGGGGCACTGCGATCAGCAGGCAATTCTGCGGCGCGCTCGTTAAGCAGACGCAACTGCCGCAATGTGGAAAAGCGCTGGTTGTCTAGGATGCTCACAAAGTTATGGGCAGGATGCTGTGCTGCAAGCGAAAGTTTTATTACCAGCTCGTCGCGTTTGTTAGGAGGCTGGTTGATGGGTGAATCCCACCATGACTGCAGCTCTTCCCTGCCTGCTGGGCTAATGGCATAGAGCTCAGATTGGCGGCCAGTCGGACCAGTAGTCGTACCCGCTGGGGTAATAAAGCCGTCTCTTTCCAACCGATCGAGCGTTTGGGCGACTTGGCCAATATTAAGTGGCCACTGTCCGCACAGTTCTTTATCGAATCTCTCTTGAAGCTGACTTGCTGATGCCGGAGCGGGAAGCAATAGCTCGAGGAGAGAATGTTTGATACTCAATTCATCCTCCATGGTGATTCTTGGACGTATCTTTACTTGGGGGTTGGGGTAGGAGTGTTAAACCCCTGCAACCGCATGGTTACCCAGTAAGTAACAAGTAGCTTACTCGGTAAGCAATGAAGGAGCAAGAGGGAGAATGTGAAAAGAAGAAAGGGTTTTCCCTTCCAGCTAGCTGGAAGGGAAAACCCTTTAAATACGTCTATATCTACACCCGAAGGATGTACGTAAAGCTTTTTAAGAAATATTTACGCCGCGAGCTGCAAACCATGCAACGGGGTCTGCTGCATTGGTGCCGTCTGGGTGAATTTCAAAGTGCAGGTGCGTACCGGTGGAAAAACCGAGATTGCCCATACCAGCAATCTTTTGGCCTGCGGTGACGCGCTGACCGACAGCAACGTCTAAGGACTCCATGTGGCCGTAAAGGGAAACGGAGCCGTCATCGTGCTTAATGCGAATCCAGTTGCCGTAACCAGAAGCAGGACCGGAATCCATCACGGTGCCATCCATGATGGCGATGATTGGGGTGCCATTGGTGTTAGCAATGTCGACTCCGGAGTGGAATGAGCCCCAACGTGGGCCGAATCCGGAGGTGAAAACGCCATCTGCCGGACGAACGACGGAAGGAGCACGGGCTGCTTCGTCTTCTGCGGCGCGAACCTCGGAAGCCTGAATGGCTTTATTGAGCTGTTCGGTAAGATTTGTAACTGGCTTAGCCTCTGCAAGGGTCAAAATCTGCGGAGTGGATGCAAGAGAAGCGTTTACTGCTGCCTGTGCATCAGAGGCTGCGTTGTTTAAGAGTGAAGACGCATCCTGGGCCAAGGTGAAGTCAATGGCTTGAGTCTTGGTGGTTGCGGAGCCTTCGCCTTGGAGTTGGGCTGCGGTTGCACCGCCAATACCTGCGGTAGACACAGCGCCAGCGGCAACGGTGACCAAAGCAATGCGACCTTTGACGGTCGTAGCAGTATTGACTTTGCGGTGGCGGCCAGCGCTGGTCCGCTGAGTCTTGCTGTGCATTAATCTTCTTCCCATTGTTTGTCCATAATCCGATCACCTTTAAGTGATTAGAGGTGCCATTGTGCGCCTCGAAGCAAGTGTTACATCACAGTGGTGTTGTTTATCGGATTGTGACCTTACTGTTACCAACGAGAGGTAACCTTAATGCCTAATCGGTCGGCGAGCAACCCGTTTCGGGTAAAAATGTCGAATTTGGTGAATTTCGCGCCCTGGTGGGTGAGGTTGCTTTACGCTGTTTCTCCAGTACAGGGGTGCTAAACGTTAAAACGACATCTTGTGTCTAAAATAAGCAGCATAAGGGAAAGTGTGATCAGGCACACGCGGAAATTACTACCCCTCCGCTTTTAAAAACTGCAGAAATGTACCTACATTTTTGCAACAAAACTAGAAAAGAGCCGTCACGGTTTACAAACACAGTGTGTAATTCTTTCCTTATATATTAAAGCTGTTGAGAACCTGCCTTGATAGTTGAGACTTAACCCATGGCTGGACACGACCACATTGGGATGGTCTCGGGGTGCCAACCCAAAAACCACAGGTTCTTCTGGCAAGGTTAGAAGGCGATGAACAAGAAAATTAGACCCCAGTCGCGGACCGCTACCGGTCCTAGATCATCCTCCCGCGCGCGTAGTCGAAATGGTTCTGCGTCTGCTGCAGCACAAGCGGTTAATGCTGTAGCCAAAGAAGCGAAAGCGCGTCGCGTGCATGAGAACATGACGTGGCCCAAACGCATACGTCGAATGTTTTTTGTAGTGGCTCTTCCTCACACCGTGGTTTTTGCGGCGATAGCAGTCGTCGCTTTAGCCACTATTTTGCTGACCAGTTCTCCTGCGGCGTGGATACCGTCTGTCATTGCTCAATCTTGGATGGTGGCTAACCAAGCGCCGGCAGTGTTTAACGGGGTAGTCATCTCTGTCGTTCCTATGCTTCTCAGCGTTGTTTTGGCTTGGGCAGTAGCGGCGAGTGTCTACAGAGCCATCAAACATCGCGTTAGCATCAACGACCTTCTGGCATTGCTCGGGTGGGCTGTCGTCGTTCCTTTGCTGTTTTTTGCCGTGACGTGGTTTATGTTGTGGGATGCCGGCAAGGTTTATGCGATTTCACCCCCGCCAGTTGCATCAAGCCTGGTTAGACTGGTGCTATTTCACCTGTTTGTCTTTGCCCTAGGATTAGGTCCGCGTTTGTGGCGGGCATTGGCGAAGCGTTATGGCGTTCCGGAGTTTCTTATCGATGCTGCACGCTTGGGGCTTCGTTTCCTCCTTATTATTGGGGCATTAGCCGCAGTTTTTATCACTGCCCTGTTTTTCTTGGGATTAGACCGGCAAGCAGAGCTCTTAAGCAGCTATCCCGTGCTTGATTCTCGTGGCACGATGGCGCTTATTGGTCTTTCGGTTGCGTATGTGCCCAACGTGCTCATCGCTGCCGGCGGAATCCTCTTAGGCGGTGAGTTCCACATGGGACAAGCAAGTTTGAGCTTGTTTGGTGTGCACTTGGTTCCACTTCCGCCGCTGCCAATTTTGGGCATTATTCCAGGAGCTACACCGAGCTGGTCTCCATGGTTATTGCTTGTTATCGTCGCAGTATTAGGTTTTGGCGCTTATCGCGCGCGTCCACAGTTGTGGACCGCTGTATTATCAGGAGTTTTCGCGGGACTCGTGATGTTGCTTTTGGGCTTCCTCAATATGGGCATTGTGGGTTACTACGCACCTGTTGGTCCTTTGCTGTGGTTGAACACATTGCTCACCGTCATGTGGGTCTCAGGAATAAACCTCATCGCTGCGGCCGCTTTCTACTTCCTTGCAGAAAAGAAGGCTGCCGATGCCCACGATTCTGACTCCACCGCTTCCGCTGCATCTGCGGATGAAACTATTGAATCAGCGACGCCCGCGGCTTTCGCAGTTGCTACTGAATCTCTCGCAGTTGATAATGCGGAAACCAGCGAGGAAGCCATGGCAGAGGAACTGGATGATTCAACAGTAGCCGCAGTTGGTTCTGAAACAGAGTCAGGCGAGCCGTCAACAGAACCCGCCGTGGACATACCAATTGTGACTGCCTCCGATCCAGAACCGGAGGCGGTGCCACCGGAAGAAACTGTGGTGCCGGAACTAGACAATGCTGATCTGTTTAATGATGATGACACAGAGACCAACGCCGAGAGCAATAGCTAACCCTAGTTTCTTTTGTCTGGGGGAGTAGATAGGCTAGGGGCGTGAATGTACAGGCTTTTTCAAATTCTCCCGCAAACTCAACAGTCAAGACGCCTCTAAATGTGGTCGTGCTGGTTTCTGGCACGGGGTCGTTATTACAAAATATCTTAGATAACCAAAGTGATAATTATCGTGTGGTCAAGGTCGTTGCCGATGTAGACTGCTACGGCATCGAAAGGGCTAATGCAGCGGGTGTTCCGACAGAAATTGTGGCGCTGGGCGCAGATCGTGACGCTTGGAATGAAGCCTTAGTTAGCGCGGTAGGTGAACCAGACGTCGTTGTCTCGGCAGGATTTATGCGAATTCTTGGGCAAAAGTTCTTGCAAAAATTCGAAGGAAAGACCATCAATACGCATCCAGCCCTGTTGCCAGCGTTTCCCGGCGCTCACGGAGTGCGTGATGCCATGGCGTATGGCGTGAAAGTGACTGGCTCTACGGTTCACTTTGTGGATGCTGGGGTTGATACCGGAAAAATTATCGCGCAGCAACCTGTTGCTATTCGCCACGATGATACGGAGGAGACTCTGCACGAGCGCATTAAAGAAGTTGAACGTCGGCTCATTGTTGATGTGCTCAACGCCGCCGTAGTCGATGGCGACACGATAACCATTAATCTTTAACCGCTTCGATAACAGTCACGTCCTCGCATGAATCGCGTTCTAGGACATGGTCTGGTTATCATTTACTCTGTATTGCATAATTCATCATCGTAAAGCGCGTGATGAAGACACCTGAAGTGCTGTCTGTCGGGTTTAGTCGCGGAAGGCAAGACTGGTTGTATTCATTGCGCAGTGATTTTCCAAGGAAGGCAAGGCTCAACGTTTATGAGCGATGACCGTAAGCAGATCAAACGAGCACTCATTAGCGTCTACGATAAGACTGGGTTGGAAGACCTAGCGCGTGCACTGGACGTTGCTGGTGTAGAAATTGTGTCCACCGGCTCTACGGCTGCCAAGATCGCTGATCTTGGTATTGCCGTTACCCCAGTTGAAAAGCTCACTGGATTTCCTGAGTGCTTGGAAGGCCGCGTGAAAACGCTTCACCCTCGCGTCCACGCAGGTGTTTTGGCAGATACCCGCAAGGAGGATCACTTGCGGCAGCTGGCAGATCTAGATATTGAGCCTTTCCAGCTTGTGGTTGTTAACCTCTATCCTTTCCGTGAGACTGTAGATTCCGGTGCAAGCTTTGATGAATGTGTAGAGCAGATCGATATCGGTGGCCCGTCCATGGTTCGCGCGGCGGCAAAGAATCACCCATCGGTCGCTATTGTCGTTGACCCTGCCCGCTATGGTGATGTGGCTCAGGCAGTGCAGGAGGGTGGTTTTACCATCGCTCAGCGCCGCGTGCTGGCAGCTCAGGCCTTTTACCACACCGCTGATTATGATGCCGCAGTGTCGGGATGGTTTGCTGAGCAGCTCGCGCAGCAGGGATTAAGCACAGCGGATGCGGCTTCTGTACCAACCTCCTTGCGCTATGGCGAAAACTCACACCAAGAGGCTTACCTGACTCGAATCGGTACCAAGGGGCTGGCAAATGCGCAGCAGCTCAATGGTAAAGAGATGAGCTACAACAACTACCAAGACGCAGATGCCGCTTGGCGGGCAGCGTGGGACCACGAGCGCCCTTGTGTGGCCATTATCAAGCACGCAAACCCGTGCGGGATCGCTGTGTCGGAGGAATCTATTGCAGCAGCTCACCGCGCCGCACACGCATGTGATCCGGTATCGGCATACGGTGGCGTTATTGCGGTCAACCGCGAGGTCACCAAAGAAATGGCTGCACAGGTCAAAGAGATCTTCACTGAAGTTATCGTGGCTCCTTCTTATGAGGACGGCGCAGTAGACATTCTTTCTGAGAAGCCAAACTTGCGCGTTTTGGTTGCTGAGTATGAAGAGCCACAGCAGGAGCAAAAGTTCATCTCCGGCGGTTTGCTGACCCAAGAACCTGACACCTACCAAGCAGACGGCGACAAGCCTGAGAATTGGACTTTGGTAGCGGGCGAGGCATTGTCTGCTGATGAGTTGGCTGAGCTCGAGTTCGCGTGGCGCGCAGTGCGCGCAGTGAAGTCGAACGCCATTTTGCTGGCTAAGGACAACGCTACCGTGGGCGTAGGCATGGGCCAGGTCAACCGTGTGGATTCTGCGCACTTGGCTGTCGATCGGGCAAATACGCTTGCCGATGCCACCAACCGCACCAAGGGCTCATTCGCAGCTTCCGATGCATTCTTCCCATTCGCTGACGGTTTGCAGGTGCTTATCGATGCCGGCGTCAAAGCCGTCGTCCAGCCAGGCGGCTCCATCCGCGATGAAGAAGTCATCGCTGCAGCGAAAGAAGCTGGCGTGACAATGTACTTCACCGGAACTCGTCACTTCTTCCACTAAGAGTGTATATACGGCCATAAATAAGGGGTGTGACCGCCACAAGCGGTCACACCCCTTAACTTATATTGCAGTCAGTGCTATGTAGTTTTCTTATTCCCCTCAGTTTTTTCCTCGATAGAGGTAATAAGATCCAGTGTTGCTTGTTCACGGTTGTCGGGGAACTTTGCGCCGAGGACGTTGAGGGAGGCATCGGCAAGCATGATGGCAGTAGAAGGAAGCTGCATCGTTGAGCGCTCGAAAGGAGCCTTACCAGTATTGTCGCGCATTTCGATGGCGGACAACGCTAGGAAGAAAGGAAGATCGGCGCGGGGATCGTCCTCGCCGACGATAGCCTGTGCAATCTGGCGGAAGATATCTTGCAATTGCTTACGTCGCTGGTGGTAATCGGCAAAGTCCTCAGCGTTAGCGATAGGAAGCTGATAAAGACGCCCGACGTTCCACCCGCTGGTCAGCAACAAACGAGCCTCAGCCGCCACCAAAGCCCACAGGCGAAGTTCGGGAGAAGCAGCGGAAGTCGCTAGTTCATCGGCAAGCTGAAAAGAAGGATCGATCGTGGACTTCAGCAGAGTCAAGAAGATCTCTGTCTTTGAGGGGAAGTGATAATAAAGACTTGCTTGACGGATACCCACTGCCTCAGCGATCTGGTGAGTAGAAGTCGTGGCAAAACCTTGAGTTGTAAACAACTCGGAGGAAGCATCCAAAATCTCCTCGCGCGCGGAGCTGCCACGACGGCGCGGACCATGCTTCCGCGGTCTACCTACTGCACCAGCCATAGAACGTATGTCCTCCTTGTGAAACTATCAATGGTTAAATATACGCGACTAGCTGTCGCGTTCACTATTGACGTCCCTGTGTAAAACTTTCTTGAGCAATTGACCATCTAGCTCGATGGCGGGAAAATAATTAGTCTGCTGCGCATTCGCGGGCCGCGATGGCAGTAAAAGTTGCTGCAACCCCGCGACTTGCGGCGCCATACGCCGTGCGGTGGAGTGCAGGCAAGCTATCAAAACGACATTCGCGATTGGTCGCATGATCCATCCACCGCCGCGCCTCAATACTCATACCGGTCTGCCACGCTGCTGACAGCACTTCGCCCTCAGAGGCGCGGAACAATCCGCGCTCAACCGCAATGGAAATCCGGTCCAACGTAGGACGTGGGGCAGGGGCGGCCCACCTAGCAATTGCTGCGATAGGACTGAGCAGGTGTGCTTGGATATCAACCGGTGCATTCCGGTCTGGCAAACCGTCAATTAATGTGACAGCTGGTGGGCGCTTCTGTAACGCCTCCGCGAGCAACGCCTCTTCACCTCCGGCGCCCACGCGAAGCCCGGCATCAACACGCCGCGCAACGGATGATTCGTCCACACTGTGTCCGTCAAGATCGGCAGAACGCAAAAGTTGACCTAGGTTGGGGTCTTCACCAATCCATGTCACAGGGATAGTAGGCAAAGCATCGCCCCGAGCAACCGCACCCGTAAGGAGGACAGGGCTGCTTACCGCGGGGGAGCGAACGACGTCAATAATGAGGCGAGAAAACCACGCCGCTAACTCCACCTCATCCTCGCGGTGTAATAGCGCGTTGCGTAATAACTCTTGTGCTTCGGCCAATACACCGCGGGCTGCGGCAGGGACGTCGAGTCGAGGTGCCTGATGCGCAAGTTCCACCAAAGAGGAGTGAAGTGCCATGATTGCTTCTACTTCCTGTTCACATGCTTGCCGGAGTGCAAACGATTACGTGCAAGATTTTAGTTGAACGACAGATAAAAGAAAAAGTGGATAAGAAAAGTGCCGATACTGCATGAAGCAATATCGGCACTTTCTTTAGTTTTGCCATTCACGTGAAAGCCAACGGCAAAAGTAAGCTGTTGGTCACCCGGCTACGAGTTAATTTAGCGGGTGGTGAACGGCAGGAGAGCCATTTCGCGTGCGTTCTTGACCGCAGTAGCAACCTGACGCTGCTGCTGAGGGGTCAAACCGGTGACGCGGCGGGAACGAATCTTGCCGCGGTCGGAGATGAACAGACGCAGGGTCTTGGTGTCCTTGTAGTCCACCTTTTCAATACCCTCTGCCTTGAGTGGGTTCTTCTTCGGACGGCGAGTCTGCTCCATCCGGAATTTCTTCTGGTTATTGCGCTTCATTGTTGCAACACCCCTTTACCAGCTGGACTTACGGACGCCCGGCAGCTCACCACGGTGAGCCATGCCGCGCATACGGACACGGGACAAGCCGAACTTGCGGAGGTAACCACGTGGACGACCATCGTGGGCGTCGCGGTTACGGACACGGGACGGAGATGCGTCGCGTGGCTGACGGTTCAGCTCGAACTGTGCGTCCAGGCGGTCCTCGTCAGAGGTGTTCGGGTTCTTAATAATTGCCTTGAGCTCAGCGCGACGCTCCGCGTAGCGGGCGACGATTTCCTTGCGCTGCTCGTTCTTGGCGATCTTAGACTTCTTAGCCATAGATTATCGCTCCTCGCGGAATTCGACGTGCTTACGGACTACCGGATCGAACTTCATCAAAGAAATACGGTCTGGGTTGTTGCGCTTGTTCTTACGGGTCACGTAGGTGTAACCAGTGCCCGCAGTGGACTTGAGCTTGATAATTGGACGGATATCGTTACGTGCCATCTTTAGATCTTCTCCCCACGTGCTCGGATCTTCGCGACAACGGACTCAATGCCGTCGCGGTCGATGATCTTGATGCCCTTGGTAGAAACATTCAGGGTGATGGTACGGCCCTCGGAGGGCAGGTAGTACCGACGACGCTGCACGTTGGGGTTCCAACGGCGCGAGGTGCGGCGGTGCGAGTGCGAGACCTGCTTGCCGAAGCTCGGCTGGCGGCCCGTTACCTGGCAAATAGCCGACATGGGTTTTCTTTCTCCTAGCCGCCCACATCATGGCTACTAAGACGCTTGCTGCAACGAAATCTAAGACTACTTAGCGGGAAACCCGCTGTTCATCAGATTCTTTAGAAAGTGAGGTGAGGTTAAAGAATCATGTTGCGCTAGCTGTCTTAAACCAGTAGACGGGGCGTAAAACGTACAATGTGACAACAGCAAGGGCAAATCTTACAGGGTTTATCGTTATTTACCTAATCGCTAGCTTCGTGCGGGCCGGAGTTGGAAACTATGTCCGAAACACAATTGGTCGAAGTATCTAGGTGAAACTTATGAGCAGTAACTCATTTCAAATAGGTTAAAGCGTAGGTTTTTGTCTATTGCATTTAAATCTATTGCTTTTAAACGGAGTCTGTTTTGCTTTTGAATGCTCTTAAATGAGTCGGCAAGATGGCCGCTCCGGTCTGGAATTAGTTGAATTCTAGAGAGTCATGATTATCATTCTAGAGAGTCATGATTATCAATGGAATGCGTATTTTGGACCTGGGGTTTTAGGATCTGGGGTTTCAGGGGAGAATAAATGAGGAATTATGCGAAGGAGAATAAATGAGGAATTATGCGAACAAAGAGGAATTGAAATCTGAGATAGTTAAAACTTTTGAAAAATACATCTCAGAATTTGATGACATTCCAGATTTGCTAAAAGATAAACGCATTGAAGGCGTCGACCGGACCCCGGCCGAGAACCTTGCTTATCAAGTCGGGTGGACCACTCTCGTTCTTAAATGGGAGACTGATGAGCGAAAAGGTCTAGACGTGAAGACGCCTTCAGGTAGTTTTCGTTGGAATCAGCTCGGCGAGCTGTACCAGTGGTTTAACCAGCAGTACGCGCATTTATCACTAAACGAATTGAGGTCAATGCTCGGCGAAAATGTTGCGTCCGTGTGTGGGTTAATAGATTCAATGAGTGAAGAAGAATTATTTAAGCCCCATATGAGGAAATGGGCGGATAACGCGACCAAAACAGCGGTATGGGAGGTTTATAAATTTATCCACGTCAATACGGTTGCTCCATTTGGAACCTTCAGGACGAGAATTAGGAAATGGAAAAAGCTTGCGTTATAAGCCTCGCGTTATGTGGATAGATGTCCATTACCCTGTGTGAACTGTGTTTTGTTGGGTAAGGGCCTACATTCATGGGCTGGCAAAGTAGGTGTTACTGTGGCAGGAGTGAACATGCGGGGAAGCTATTTTTAAAAATGTAGGTTTACCTGTATGATTGTTCAAGTTGTTTATCGGAGGTTTGATCTGTGCGTTGGTGCAGATTGTTTGCCGGTGAACCATTGTCAGAATTAGAGACCCAACTCAGGCACGATCCGGACTATCGCAATCTTGTGCGGAACCGACCTGAAGTTTCAACCCTGAGGGAATCGAATAACTATGAAGAAGGATATCCACCCGGATTACCACCCAGTGGTCTTCCAGGATGCTGGTACTGGTAACCAGTTCCTGACCAAGTCCACCGCTACATCTTCCCGCACTGTTGAGTGGGAAGACGGCAATGAGTACCCACTCATCGTCGTTGATGTGACCGCAGAGTCCCACCCATTCTGGACCGGTGCACAGCGCGTCATGGATACCGCAGGCCGCGTTGAGAAGTTCAACCAGCGCTTCGGTGCAATGGCTCGTCGTAAGAAGAAGGCGTAAGGAGGATAGAAGACAATGGCAACTCCTAAGTTCCGTAAGTCCCGTGCGAACACTCACTCTCGTCGTTCGCAGTGGAAGGCAGACAACGTTGCTCTGCAAGAGGTCACCATCGATGGTCAGACCGTTCGCATTCCACGTCGTTTGGTCAAGGCTGCAAAGCTTGGTTTGGTAGACGTAGAGCAGTTCTAATTGCTCTTTCTTTTACTTAAAGTTTTTAAACTCGCTATCTGTTTACGGATAGCGAGTTTTTACTTTGTGTGGGGTAGAGGTATTCGACGAAGGTCCGGCTAGCAGTGAACTATAGTTGAAGCACAGGCATTGACAGGATTCTCTCAGAAAGTCGTTTCCTAACCATTAGATGTCTTCCAGAAGTAGATAAGCAACGCAGGGCACAATACTTTTTATGAACTTTGACGAACCCAAGAACCTCCCCAACAACACGACCAATCCTTACCAAAGCTGGGGCACGCCTAATAATTCCCAGCCTTCGACCGTGACGGCGCAGCCCAAGGCCAAGCGCAGCGTTGGTTTAGGGACTGCCTTAGCTTTGATGCTCGTTTCTGGTATTGGTGCGGGAGGCGTGACTGGTTATGTCGTGGGCAGCAATTCCGGCGACAACACGACTACAGTCAATGAAATTTTGCAGAGTCAGCCGGTCAATAACAACGCCGCGCACTCTGCAGCACCGGAAGGATCCATTGAGGCGGTCGCGTCAAGGGTGCTGCCAGCGGTTGTTTCCATTCAGGTTATGTCGCAGGCGTCGGCATCGGAAGGCTCTGGCTCAGTTATTTCTCCTGACGGGTACGTCCTGACCAACCACCACGTTGTGGCTGGGGGAGAAAATGCTCGCATTCAAGTAAGCATGAATGATGGTTCCATTCATAACGCGCGCTTTGTGGCCTCGGATGCGAATACCGATGTTGCCATTATTCAGATCGAGGGTGTCTCCAATCTGCCTTTCTTGGAGTTTGGTGACTCTGCTGACCTAAACGTAGGCCAGCAGGTCGTAGCCGTCGGCTCCCCGTTAGGTCTCAATGCCACCGTCACGTCTGGCATCGTGTCAGCCTTGAATCGCCCAGTGCGCGCTTCTCAAGGCGGCGGGGAGTCCTCGCTTATCGATGCCATCCAGACCGATGCCGCTGTTAACCCCGGCAATTCCGGAGGTCCTTTGGTGGATATGTCTGGAAAATTGGTGGGAATGAACTCGATGATTGCATCGCTATCGAGTTCAACTGATACTGCAGGCTCCATTGGCTTGGGTTTTGCAATTCCCGCTAACTTTGCGCGACGTATGGCTGACCAGCTGATCAATACAGGCCGTGTTGTCCACCCTATGCTAGGTATTCAGGTTGACGGTCGCGCCAACATTCATGGTGCGCGCATTGTCGGAGTAGAGCCAGATAGTGCCGCTGCACAGGCAGGGCTTGCCGATGGCGATGTGGTTACCCGTGTCAATGATCGTCTTATTGACAATGCAGATAGTTTGATAGCGGCCATACGCAGTCATGAATTTGGCGAAAAAGTTACGTTGCAGGTTACCGATGCAGAGGGAGCTAACCCTCGAGAAGTAGAAGTAACGCTTTCACAGGAATAAGTTACCAAGTTAGTAACTGTACAAGTTCAGGCTCGTTAACTATTTTGTTCCTGGCAGACGTGCCTGGCTTCTAGCCTTTGAGCTGGTGCCGCTCACTTTCGATGTTTTGCAAGCAGGTAATTTTATGACCAATACAAACACGCCGATTCCGCCCGAGGACCTGAAATCCACGATTTTGCTCGATCTTGATGAGCCCGATGACGCTTATATGTTCGCTGCAGAACAAGAACTGACACTTAAGGCGCATCGCCGAGCACTCATTGTGTTGTGCACGGATCACCCTGATAGCAGTGGTGCCCAAAGCAATGCTGATTTGTGTACGGAATTGCTGGTTGAGGCCGGATTTACTGTCGATGGTGCCGTGACGGTGCGACTCAAGAAATCAAAGATCCGCCAAGCAGTGGAGACTGCAATCGTTGGCGGCGTTGATCTAGTTCTTACAGTTGGCGGTACCGGAGTTGGTCCGCGTGACAAGGTGCCTGAAGCAACTCGCAGCGTATTAGATCAAATGGTTCCGGGCGTAGCCCAAGCGCTGCGTTCATCGGGGCAGGCTTGTGGAGCTGTCGATGCCTGCACATCGCGTGGAATTGCCGGGGTTTCTGGTTCCACCGTCATTGTCAATCTGGCGTCATCTCGTGCGGCTATTCGCGACGGTATGGCAACTCTTACTCCACTGGTACATCACTTGATTGACCAGCTGCAAGAGTACAGCGTTTAAGGACACTCTTAAAGACTCTTTGTGGTCGCAGAATGAGAATTTGTCGAGGTGGTGTGATGCAACGTTCGCAGCGCAGGAGGGCATTTAGGCCTTCTGATGCTTCTGACTACGACCGTAGTGCCGACCGCAATGATTCCTTTTTTCCCGGTGATAATTTACAAAGGGGAGCAGATCCCGAATGCGTTGAGCGTGACCTGGCGCGAAGTTCGAAGGCTTTTTGGGAAGAACAAAGGCCGCCGCATTATGAATCAAAATTGTAGAACTGTGAGTTCCTACAGAAAACCAAGAATGCTCGCTGACCGAAAGTCAGCGAGCATTTTATTCTTAGTGGCAGCAATTTTCGCCAGTAGAAACTAGGCGATGAAAGAACTTAGCCCTCTAGACCGTTGTATGGCTGCGCTGGGTTAGTGACGGTGCCAGTGACGTTATTGGCTTGAATGTTCTGGTTAGCCAGCAAGTCGCGGATTTCTGCCAGCAACTCGTCGGTGGTTGGAGCTGGCTTTTCTGGGTCCTCGTTTGCTCCCAGACGACGAGCTGCTGCTTCGTTGAGCTTGTTGATTGGCGCAATGATGCAGAAGTATACAACGGCAGCAATGATCAGGAAGTTGATGATTGCGGTAATGACTGCACCAAAGTCAACGAAGGTCTCTGGGTTAGAGGTGATCTGGAAGCCCAAGCCAGTCATGTCAGCGGAGCCGAAAGAGTTGATGAGAGGTTGAATCAGAGAACTGGTGATGGAGGTAACAATTCCAGTGAACGCAGCGCCGATGATGACACCGACTGCGAGTTCGATGACGTTACCACGCATGATGAATTCTTTGAAACCTTTGAGCATTATAAAAATTCCCTTTCGGAGAAAAGTATTTGTTGACATATCGACCTTATTCATTGCCGTGTAAAAACGAAAGTCGGGTACGGGATTTGTGATTGCCAACACTTAGGGGCGATAGTTTTAGCTTCCATAGCCTGCACGAGCACCCGTAATGACAACGGTCAGTGGCGCGCTTAATGATGCCGCCGCCACAGCTTCTGCCTCGTGAGGGGCCAGAGCCAACAAAACTGTGGCAGTGCTCGAAGCTCGTTGTTCGGTACCTGCATTGATACTGACTACGCGTGCCCCTGCGGCGATAACTTCCGAGGCAGTGTCTGTGGCTGTGACAACACTGACGGTGTCTCCATGGTGTAACAAGGCAGCAACGGCAGGTTCAGCTAGTTTGAGAGGAACTAGATTCCCCTCTGGTACTAAGACGGAAATGAGTTCTTCTCCTATGAACCGCTCCATGGTCACGATCTCACCGGCGGTGACGTGGGAGGCTGTGACTAAACCAACGATGTCTACCTCGCTATGGGGAATGTTGCCAGACGGTATCGCCGCAGCGGGCAGGCGTTTGATTGTGATATCAGCTTCAGTGACTTCACTGCCTGGACTCAGATCATGGGCAAAGACTAAGACCTCGGGGTTGTCGCGAGCACTGCTAAGAGCGAGGGCAATGGCACTGAAAAGCAAAAGTCCAGCGATGATTCGTCGCAGTAGCAAAGTTCGGCGATAGCCTGGTGTCAAAAGCGTTCGTACCCAGCGCGGGGAGTGGTGTGTGCTGTGCCGGTGTAGACGGCGTTGGTTTGAATGGCGTCTAGAAAGAGTACGTGAGTGCAGGCGTTTAGTGCGTGGATTCATATAAATAATGGACTGAGAAAACTTAGCCAAGGTTCCCGTCAGTGAAGAAAAGTTAACAAAGTCTCATTAATTAAGCACTTAGCATCTAAGCGGCTAAGTATCTACTGTGAAATCCATGTCACAGACTCGCCGGTGACTATACCGTCGACGGGCTTGTCATGGTGTTCATAGGGGAGATCTTTCACGTATTCCCAAGGATAAACCGCGGCCAGCAGCACGGCGTGGGTATGTACGAGCGCGCGATCGTAGTAACCGGCGCCTTTGCCTAAGCGGTAGCCGCGAGAATCGACAGCGAGAGCGGGCATCACAACGATGTTACACGTACTCAAAATTGAACTATCAAAGGTCTGCCCCACTGGCTCTAAAATGCCCAGCGCGCCGGGCACGAGCGGTTGTTGTGGATCGAAGTAACTCCACGTCATCTCACCGGAGTCATGTGCCATGGGTAACAAAACTGAGGCGGCGCAGTCATGAAGCTTCGAAACAAAATCTTTACCGCCGGGTTCACTGGGTAATGGCGAATACGCCGCGATGTTTTTGCCCGCAACCACACTGCGCAGATGCGCCAGAAGGGAGGTATCTAGTTGGGCCTTGGGGGCATCGGCAAGCAAGGGTTGCGTGCCTGCGGCATAGGCTTTGCGGTCGCTCAGAAACTGCGCACGGAGGCGTTGCTTGTGCCTTTGCTGCTTGTTTTCTCCGGTCATGGGTTTCATCGTAGTGGCAACGTCGGCGGCAAAGGTGAGGAATGTAAGCTGGTCATTATGGCTAATGAAAAAGGAAGTGTTGACACTGCTGCGGAGTCCGGTATCCATACCGTGGTTGTCCCCGCCGCAGGAATGGGAACGCGTTTTTTGCCAGCGACGAAGACTGTTCCTAAAGAACTCCTCCCGGTAGTTGATACTCCCGGCATTGAACTCATCGCAGAAGAAGCCGCAGGCGTCGGCGCAGAGAAGCTAGCGATTATCACTGCGCCGGAAAAACAAGAGGTCATGCGCCACTTTGAAGCCTTTCCTAAGTTGGTGGAAACGCTTGCTGGCCGCGGCAAGGAAGACCAAGTTCGCAAAGTAGAGCGTGCCCACAAGCTCATACAGCCCATCGCTGTGGAACAGCAAAAGCCTCTCGGCCTAGGTCATGCTGTGAGCTTGGCTGAGAATGTTCTGGACGCTGATGAAGAGTTTTTTGGCGTCATGTTGCCCGATGACATCGTGCTTCCAAATACCGCCTTTTTAGAAATGGCACGTGTGCGGGCAGAAAAGGGTGGATCTGTTTTGCTGGCATTTGAGGTGCCAAAGGAGCAGACCTTCAACTACGGTGTGTTTGATATCGAAGACACCGATGCCTCCGACGTTAAAAAGGTCGTGGGCATGGTGGAAAAGCCGGAACCGGAAAACGCCCCCTCGACCCTCGTGGCTACGGGACGATACTTGTTGGACCGGAAGATTTTTGATGCCTTGCGCCGGATTACCCCAGGCAAGGGGGGCGAGCTGCAGCTTACTGATGCCATTGAGCTTTTGATTAAAGAAGGCCACCCCGTCCATGTAGTCGTACATCACGGCAAGCGCCATGATCTGGGTAACCCAGGGGGCTATATTCCTGCGAATGTAGACGTGGGATTACATAATGAAGTGTATGGCCCTGCGCTGTATAAACAGCTGAAGAAGATTATTGCTGAGTATGAGGCTGAGAAAGGCATCTAAATTATGCGCTCAGTCGAACAACAGTTGGCGCTGATTACTGACGCTGCGGTTAAGCCAGAGCCAGTGCGTACTGCGATTGCGTCTGCACTAGGACTGATGTGTGCAGAAGAAGTCCAGGCTACGCAGCCGCTGCCAGGATTTCCCCAAGCGGCCATCGACGGTTACGCCGTGCGTGCGGTAGATGTCGGCGGGGAAAAGGCCATTGGTGCGTCCACGGACCAGCCCGAGGTCGAGCGCTCCTTGCCCGTCGTCGGCGAGGTTCCGGCAGGATCGAAGCAGCCTTTGCGTTTACAGCCGCGGCAGGCCGTGCGCATTTATACAGGTGCGCCATTGCCCACGCTTGCCGATGCCGTCCTGCCCCTCGAATGGACCGACCGTGGCCGAAAACGTGTTACGGCACATCGGCCGGTGCGCTCGGGTGACTTTGTTCGCCGCGTCGGGGATGATATTCAGCCCGGCGACGTTGCTGTCACTGCGGGGTCAGTACTTGGACCAGCGCAGATAGGACTGCTTGCGGCAGTGGGCCGCTCCAAAGTTCTGGTATATCCACGCCCTCGCGTGACTATTGTTTCCTTTGGTAGGGAGCTTGTCGATGTCGACCGCGAACCCGGTCTCGGCCAAGTGTTTGACGTCAACTCTTATGCCTTGGCCGCCGCTGCCAAGGAGGCTGGCGCCGATGTGCAACGAATCGGCATTGCACAAGGTGAACCACGTCGAATTAAAGAAACCTTAGAGACCTATCTTTCACGGTCTGAGGTGCTGGTCATCTCCGGTGCTGTGGGTGGCGCGGGCGCGCAGGCCATGAGAGACGTGCTAGACCAACTCGGTGACGTAGACACAACCCGCGTGGCAGTCCACCCGGGATCTGTACAGGGCTTTGGACTTCTAGGTGAGGAAAGAATCCCTACGTTCTTATTGCCTTCCAATCCAGTTTCGGCTTTGGTAGTTTTTGAAGTTTTTGTACGCCCGCTGATTCGTTTGACACTTGGAAAACGCGTAGCAAGCCGTCGCGTGGTGCGAGCTCGTGCGCTGAATCATATTGAGTCCCGTCCCGGGCGCCGCGGTTTCATTCGTGCGCGTCTGATGCGTGATGCCGAAACGGCTGATTATCTCGTGGAAGGTTTGTCTGGAGCCACAGGTGCGCCAGCTCATTTATTGGCTGGTTTGGCGGAGGCAAATGCTTTGGTGCGGGTGCCCGAAGATGTGACTGCGATTCGCCCCGGTGATGTTGTTGACGTGATGTTTTTGACTCAACGTAGTTAACTGCGGGCGGAAATGTTTGACCTTTGTGGTTGGCGGTTGGGGCGGATGACCCCACCACACGCAGAAACCCCGATTACCCACCCAGCTCATCCGGGGTGGCCGGAGGTTACAGAGACGGTGGCGCTGGCGGAAAGTCACCGTTTTCCGCACGGCGCGTATCTGCGTTTGCGGCCATTGGTACGAGCCGATGGCGCAGCGTGGCGTGCACAGCGGCTGCGCGATGAAAAGATTCTGCGACCAGTGGAACCCACCTCGCCTACATCGTGGGAACAAAGCCATAATGAAGCGGGCTGGTTGTCTCATTTCCACTTTGTGGCAGGAGCCGCGCGCGATGGACTTGTGATCCCACTGGCAATTGAACTCAATGGACGGTTTGCAGGACAGCTGACCTTGGGAAACATCCAGCACGGCAGCGTGCGGGATTGTTGGATTGGTTACTGGGTCTCCTCAGCAGTAACGGGGGCAGGAGTAGCTACAGCGGCTTGCGCGCTGGGCGTAGATCACGCCATGCGCAGGGTTGGGCTACACCGCGTGACAGCTACGTATCTTCCTGAGAATCCCGCTTCCGGAAAAGTGCTGGCACGCTGCGGATTCAGAGAAGAAGGATACTTTCGGCGCAATTTGCATATCGATGGCTCCTGGCGGGATCACTACTTTGTAGCGGTGACACGGGAGGACTATTCGACTTCAGCCGTGGACCGTCTGTGTGCATCCGGGCGGATTGCGGGGATACTTCGCCACTAGTCACAACAATCACATTGGTTTCAGAGTGGCTGTGATTTCGGCGCGCCGGAATGAATCCTACAGGGGGAGAATTAATGTGAGAGTTTAGGAAATTTCTCATACCGCCTGCAGTCTCCCCATGCAGGACGGGTGCCGGCGAAAGGTGGGCTCAAAACGTGTCTCCAGGTCTTGCTGTCGTATTGATCATCGTTGTCTGGTTGTTGGTGCTCGCTCCAGTTTTGTTGCGTAGTCAAAGGCCAATGAGTCGAACCGGTGAGGCTTTTGAAGAAACTCGAGTGCTCTTTAGCGGCGACTCCGATGAGCTGGCAACCCGCCCGAATCCTAAGCTTGCCCCCAAATCCCGTACGGTATCTTGGGCTGTTTCGTCTACTGATAGCGCTGACCGCGAAGCTACAGCTGATGCGCACGATCACGACGTAATTGAGGTGGAGCTCGAACCAGCCGTTGTAGTTGCTGTAGAAGATCGTAATCAGACTGACTTTGATGTCCATGACGGCCCTTCAAACGCGGAGAACGCCACAATTGACGGAGAAATTGTGGCAGACGATGAAATCCTCATTGAGGATGAGTTTGTGGAAGCAGATGCGTCCAACGCTGGCCAGGCCACAACTCATGCAGGGGAGGACACCGTAGAACTTGCACTAGACAACACTGCGCAGCCGGGTAGTTCACGCATAGATGCCGAGGACGACTCAGAGCGTTCTGACGCCTGTGATTCGGCCGTTTTTACTGCACCGGCAGTTTCTGAGGTTTCTAAGGATGCTTATGAGTACGACCACGGATACGTATCCCCAGTTGATCTCATGTACCCAGGTGCGGTCGATTCCCATGTCGAGGACCGTGAGGACGTTGAGGAATTTGAGGGCAGCGGGGACGCTGCGCTGCAAAACGACCGCGAGGAAGCTGCGGATTCTGCAGCTCTTGCAATTGAGGAAGAACAGAGCGAGCTTGCCGATACAGCCGCCGCCAACGATGAGGAATTAACGCCTGATGAGCTCAAATTTGCACAGAGTCGCGTCGGCCGTGGTGGCTGGGATCCGGCAGCGGATGCAGCGACGAAGGCAACTCGTTTCCAGCGTCGCCAGCGCACCCTGTTTGGCTTGGCTATTGCTTTGGTTGTTGCGGTTGGGCTCGGTGTAGCGATGGCTGGAGCATGGTGGACTCCTGCTGTCATCGTTGCGCTGCTTACTGTGGTGTACCTGGTGGCGTTGCGCCAGCAAGTAAAAAAGGAGCACCAGTTGCGTGCTCGTCGCATTGCGCAACTGCGCCGCGCGCGCTTGGGCGTTCGTTCTGCAGTTGATGAAGAACTTGCTATTCCGCGTGCGCTGCGCCGACCTGGAGCAATAATTATTGAGCTTGACGATGACAGCCCCGACTTCGACCACCTCCCTTATATAGGCGACGATAGCTTCGCACCCGATCCTTCATCTACTCGGGGCCCGCGCCGCGATGACCTCGCAGTGCGACGCGCAGGGTAGTACGAATTAGCTCATCCTGACACTAGGCCGATGCTGCACAGTAGAGAATGACACAGCTTAGGACCCACAAAAGTAAATCCCTCCGCGCGGAGAGATTTGGCTAGCATCTCTGCTGCGCTGTTGCTCGACTCAGAATCTGAATCAGGCGCAGACGCCGAGATGGGCTGCTTTTGAACTAATTGCTTAATAAACTCCAACGCGCCCCCGCGTTCGCGCATCTCAATGATTGCACGCGCATTCGTTCGTACGGCTGCGAGCTTGCGGGAATTGCGAATGATGTTGGGATTGGTGGTGAGGTGGGCCAGGGTGGCATCGGAAAGCTGAGCTACTGCGTCGGGATAAAAGTCGGCGAAGACTTTGCGGAGAGCAGCGCGCTTGCGTAAAACAAGATGCCAACTTAATCCTGACTGGAATCCGAGCAAGGATAAAACCTCTAACAGCTCGTGTTCAGTGGTGATGGGCGTACCCCATTCTTTGTCATAATAGCGCTGCACTAATGCAGAATGTGCCGCCCAAGCAGGGCGATGTTTGCCATCTGAGCAGCAAATAAGAGTGTGAGATTGATCAGAATCAGACTTGAATTGGCTAAAGGTGTTCATATCTATACAGACTGAACTTGGCGGCAAAAGGTTCCCGAGTTGTTAAGAAGATTTTTGTACCCGAACGAGTAGTCTGAAGGTATGAATTCACTAGTGCTGCGCGACGGTGCGCTTTTTCTGTTGCGGGCAGTGCTGGGCATTGTATTTATTGCGCATGGTGTGGACAAGATGTTTTTCCCCAGCATTGATGACACCATTGGTCAATTTGCTCTCTGGAATGTGCCACAGCCGCAGGTTCTAGCGTGGGCGGCGGCACTAGGAGAGATGATTGGCGGGGCTATGCTCATCGTTGGTTTTTTAACTACTCTCGCAGCGGGTTTGTTGGCCGTCTTGTGTGCTGCGGCTATCTACTTGGTAAACGCCGGCAACGGCTTTTTCGCGCACGAGCAAGGTATTGAGTTCCCGTTGGTACTAGCGGTCTCTTTGCTGATGATTGTTGTCTTTGGTGCCGGTCGTGCAAGCTTGGATGAGGTGCTCAGTCGTGTTGACGCATGAGGAAGTTCAAGCAGCACTTTCGGCTAGGTTTGATGGTGAGGAACCGGGGATCTCACCAGACGTATTAGAAGCCCATGTGGCTAGCTGCCCGCAGTGCGCGAAATTTGAGCAGGAGCTACGTTTGCTTTCCACGAAACTGCAGCCAGTGCGCGAACGTATGCCCGAAGCTGAGCTTTCCACCACTATCTTGGCTGGAGTTGAGCCTGAGTGGCGCAAAGTAGCAAGTACGCGTCAAACACATCTCATGGCAGCACGAACTGCTCTGGGGCTTTTGGCCTGTGCTTTTGTAGTGTGGGCGGTTGCATTAGTTGATGTTGCAGGTGCCTTTGCCAGCATTGCGGAAGAAGGAGTGCAGCTTAATGTGGACTCCAATGCCGCGACCTCACAGTTTTTGATTGAGCACGCTGCGTGGAGGTTAGGTCTTGCTGCTGGATTAGGCTTTGCCGCGTGGCGCCCACGCCAGGCGGTGGGTTTGCTCCCGATGCTGTCCACCGTACTGTTTTTCCTCGTTGGATTTACCATGAGGGACGTAATAGTCGGGGAGCTGACGGCCCAACAGGTTTATACACTGCTAAGTTTCGGCACCGCTGTGATGGCATTGGCGTGGACATGGTTAGCAGATAAAGGATTTAGCTTGCGCCAATTCTGGCGGGGACTCGGTGCGCAGCCCGCTTAGACACAGCATGTGGTGTTCTGGGGTTTAAGTCCAGCTAGGTAGCCACATAATGGAGTTGTAATAGCTATCGGGAATGGTATACCCGTAGAGAATTGGGGAGAAATAAATAAACATCGCAAGGACTCCGGCGAGGTAGCCATACACAGCGACATCACCCCACGTAGTTCCGGGCGGCACAAGATTGCGTACAGGATTTCCACGGTGGGTCCACAGCCCTAAGGTCAGCGCCAATGCAACGATGACAAAGGGAATAAGTGGAACGGCGTAGAAGAAGTACATCTGGCGGTCGTAAGTTGCCACCCAAGGCAGAAAGCCAGCAGAGAATCCGATAAGGGGTACGACGTACCTGAAGTCGCGGCGTAAAAATACTCGCCACAGTGACCACAGCAATACCGGAATAATCGCCCACCAGATGATGGGAGTGCCAAAGAGATAGATCATCTGCCGGCAGGATTGACCGCCCAGGCATTGCAGATCAGTGGCGGAGGAATAAAGAATTGGCCGCCCAGCCACCAGCCAGGTCCACGGTTTTGAATCCCACGGATGGTCGTGGCCGTTAGACGTGGTCAACGAAGCATGGAATTTCAACACCGAGGCGTGATAGTAGAAAAAGCCTGCAATTGGTTCTGGCAGAGCCATCAGCGGTGAGTCGCTTGCAATGGTGCCGTCCACTTTGGCGTGGCGGTACACGGCGGTCTCCGACATAAACCAGGAGCGCCACGTCCACAGATAGATGAGGACAGGGACTAATACCAAAGAGGCCAAAGCCGCGGGAGTATCACGCAGCAAAGTGCCGGTGACATAGCGGCGGACACGGTAGCGTCGGCGGAGCCACAGGTCTGCAAAGACAGAGGCTAAGCCGAAAAACGCGATGTAGTACAGTCCAGACCATTTCACAGCCAGGGATAAACCCAGGGTGATGCCAGCTGCGAACCGCCACCAACGAAACCCGATGCGCGGACCGAACGGGGAGGAGCCAAGGCGTTGATGACGCCAGGAAGCATCGAAAAGCGAATGCACCTGTTGGTGATCACGGACTAGCATCCATGCTGCGCCAACCACGAACACGGCTTGGAAAATATCCAGCATGCCGAATCTAGACGAGACCAATAAAACACCATCGAAGACTGCAATAAAACCGGCGAAGGTAGCTATTTGCCAGGAACCAGAAACTCGGCGGGTCAAAGCCATAATCGCAAGAACCATAACGACGCCGAAAATAGCTGTCATCAGCCGCCAACCCAGCGGGGTATAGCCAAAGAAAGCTTCACCAATGGCAATAAGTTGCTTGGCCAATGGTGGGTGCACAACCAAACCGAAGCCGGGATTAGATTCGATGCCTCCCTGCACGATGTCCCAAGCTTGCGGGACATAGTGCTTTTCATCAAAAATGGGGGTGTTTTCAGCAGTTGTGCTGGTCAGCCCCACAAATCGTGTAATCAAGGCCAAAAGTGCAATAACTGCGGTTGACACCGTATCCGCTTTCGCCCAGATATATTGCCGCGGGGGAGTGGGCAGGATTTCAGTGCGTGCGGGGCGGGCTTGGGATGCAGTCTTAGTCACTTGGATTATCATAATGGACAATATGAACTCCCAGGAACTACCTCACGGCGTAATTGTCGCAGCCACCCCACTAGGAAATATTGGTGACGCCTCCGACAGATTAAAACAAGCACTTGCTCACGCAGACATCATCGCGGCGGAGGATACTCGCAGGGTGCGCAACCTTGCTCAGGCTCTCGGCGTTACTATTCGTGGCCAGGTAGTATCCAACTTTGATCACAATGAAGACAGCCGTGCACAGCAGCTTATCGATGCCGCTCGGCACTCCACAGTCCTCATCGTTTCCGATGCCGGAATGCCGTTAGTTTCGGACCCTGGGCATTCGCTTGTAGTCGCCGCTGCCGTCGCTGGAGTGCACGTGACCTGCTTTCCTGGACCTTCAGCAGTGCCCACTGCGTTGGCACTTTCCGGTTTGGGTGTGGGCCGGTTTATCTTCGATGGCTTCGCGCCGCGCAAACAAGGCCAGCGCCGCTCGTGGTTGGAGTCATTAAAGAATGAAGAACGCGCCGTCGTCTTTTTCGAATCCCCCCACCGCTTGGCAGCAACGCTTGCCGATGCCTCCGCTGTCCTTGGTCCCCGCCGCCTTGCTGCAGTCTGCCGAGAATTAACTAAAACCTACGAGGAAATCCGCCGCGGAACACTACAAGAACTAGCCGAGTGGGCAGTAGACAATGCCCGCGGCGAAATCACCGTAGTTCTAGACGGCGCCCAAGAAAAGGAATTCGACCTTCCTGAACTGCTTACCGAGGTGGATAAACTAGTAGCCAGCGGCATGCGACTCAAAGACGCCTGTAAACAAGCCGCACACGGCACAGGTATTCCCAATCGAGAGTTGTATCAAGCTAAATTGCAGCAGGATTAAGCACTATCCAATAGATTCCTCGGGTCTGATAATGCGAAGTATTCTTCGGATTAGGGGAGATTCAGACCGCGGATAGGCTTAAGAGCGGATGTTTCCGAAGTATTCTTCCGTTTTGATATGGAATGGCGTAAATTTAGTGCTGGAATTGACAATTCCGAAGGATTCTTCGGTTTTGTCTTGTGAAGGAAGTGGGGCGGTTTGAGATGGCAGATATTGATCCGGATAAGACGGCGCAGTCAATCGGGCAGGAGATTCGGTCAACTCGGAAGTCCTATTGCTTAACGCAACAGCAATTAGGTGACCTGGCTGGGTTGTCAGACAAAACTGTGCGAGACATCGAAAAAGGGACAGGGAGTCCAAGTCTAAAGGCCGTCCTTTCCGTAACAGCAGTACTGGGATTATCCCTGGCGGTGAGTGATTAATGGATTATACGCGGCTTCGATTTATTGACAAAGCAGACGTTTACAAGGGAAATGCGCTGGCGGGACACTTGCGGCGAACGGAAACCGGAAGTGTAGTGTTTCGATATCTTCCTGAGTATTCGGGCCAAGCAGTTGCGTCCACACTGCCTGTGCAAGAAAATGAATTTTTTACTGATAGTGGGGCTTTGCCACCGTTTTTTAGCGGGTTGCTGCCGGAAGGGCATCGACTCTCAGTCATCCGGAATGTAACTAAAACATCCCTCGATGATGAATTGACCTTGTTGCTGGTGATCGGTGGAGATACGCTTGGCGATGTTCGTGTTGTTCCGCACGGTTCCACACCAAGAGAAGTCTCACCGGCGGTAGACCTAGGCGCGACCAGGCTAGACTTTGGGCAAATAGCTAACGTGGTGGATGGGATCGGGCTTCCCGGTGTGCAAACGAAAGCTTCTGCATCAATGGTTAACCGGCCAGTGAGCCTTTCCGGAATGCCGTCAATTTTGAAGATTGATCCGCCAGAGCATCCACATCTAGTAATAAATGAATCACTACACCTTACTCATGCAGCCGAACTTGGTATTCCCATAAGTGAGCATTCGGTCATCGTCGATTCATACAATCGCACGGGACTGCTGGTGCGTAGGTTCGACCGGAAAGTAAATGCTCTAGGAGAGATGCAAAGGCTTGCGTTAGAGGATGGAGCGCAAGTGCTAGGCCTTTGGCCAGCAAAGAAATACTCGGTTGATAGTGAAATTGTTGTCAACGCACTGAGCGCGAAGACTAGTGCGCCGATGATTGCCAAACGAAATCTCTATCTGCAGTTCATATTTGCATGGTTGACCGGAAACAGTGACCTCCATGCGAAAAATGTCAGCATTGTGCAGGATGACTCAGGTAAGTGGCAGGTTACTCCAGTCTATGACATCCCCTGCACAGCGGTTTATGGTGATATGACAATGGCATTGCCTATTTCTGGGCGAACTAAAAATCTGCGTGTTCGACATTGGGATGAATTTGCCAATTCAATTGGATTACCGCTTCGTGCAGCGCACACAGCAAATGAGAGAGCTCTGGTCGTAGCGCAGAAAATTGATTTAGCAACGTTGCCTTTTAAAGGTTCTCCGCTAACGGGAGCAGAACGTGAACTTCGACGCCGGAGAGCGGAATTTAGATGATTCCGAGGCGGCGTAGTTCATTGCCCAGTTGGTCAATATCGGAAGCGGTGTGTAGGGCGGTAACGGTTAGCCGAAGCATCGCCTCACCGCGCGGGACGGTGGGGTAGCGGATTGCTGGAATATAAATTCCATTGTGTGCGAGGGCGGCAGAAAGCTGCACGGCTTGGTCTTCGTCACCCACGCGAAGTGGAATGATAGCGCTAGCGTTGTCATCTTCTGGTAGTGCGAGGAGCTTTCGCACTGCGGCAATATTCACGCGGAGTTGACTAAGGCGTTCGCCTTGTTGCAAAAGCTCTAGTGCGGCCTCAATAGCTTTGACTGAGCCTGGATTCATAGATGTTGAATACACAAAGCTGCGAGCACGGTTGCGTAAAAACGTGCCTACTTCGGCATCACATAGGACAAAGCCACCTTCCACACCGAGGGCTTTGCTTGCTGTACCCACCACGATATCGGGGTGGATTCCGCCGTGATATGCTGCACCTCTCCCTCGGTCGCCGAGAACACCCACCCCGTGGGCATCGTCAAGCATGAGCCATGCGCCATGGCGACGGCACACGCCTTCCAATGCCTTGGCATCAATGACTTCCCCAGACATAGAAAATACTGAATCAGAAATGACAAGCTTGTGGCGTGCGGTTGAGGACGCCAACAACGTATCCAAGGTGGAGTAGTCAAGATGTGGAAAGACCATGACCTGCCCCTTTGCGGCGCGGCAACCATCGATGATCGAGGCATGATTGCCGCTATCGGAAAAGATCGCTACCTCCTCTGTCGCAATGGCGGAAATGGTTGAGTGATTGGCTTGGTAGCCGGTGGAAAATAGCACTGCATCTTCACGCCCGAAGAACTGCGCCAGGCGATTTTCCAATTCAGAATGAATGCTGGTACCGGTGGTCAGGCGTGACCCGCCTGAGCCTGTGCCTAATTTATGGATGGCTGAGATTGCGGCATCGATAAGCATAGGATGAGTCGAAAAACCGAGGTAATCCGAGGAAGAAAAGAGAAGGTAGTCTTTGCCATCGATAGTCGAGCGTGGAATTTGTGGGGAAGTAAAAGTTCGCAGCGTGCGCGCTAGGCCGTCGTTTGCCCACTGGGTGTTACGGCCTTGAATGATTTCAGAAAGACTCGCTTTGTGGATCGTAGCGGCTGCGGCCGGTTGAGACTGGGGACTAGCTACAGGCTGCGAGCTTGCTAGGGGAGGTAAGTCCACTCGGACTGGACAGTTTTCTAAGTACTCAATAAGTTCGTCTAAATTAGCATGCGGATCCGCGATGAAAATGCGAGTCCCCAGGGCTGAGCCTGGGCTTTTCATATTAGGAATTCGAAAGTACTTGCCTTGCGCGGCCACATACCCCTGCGTGTAATGAGGATCATCGGAGATACACACTTCTGCGATAATTCCTGGTGCACTAGCGACCTTGGATGCCAAAGTTAGTGCCTCCTGGAAATGATTCTTCCCGCAGTGCGCATCCGGGCGCGATATCGCGTCGAAGCAGGACACACGCACGCCTCGGGCAGGATTGGGGTCAATGCGGTGTCCTGTTGCGGAGTCAACGATTGCTGCTCCGCGCAGACCCGTGAGGGAGTAGACAAACTCGACGGCTTGGTCTGCTGCGGCGACACCTGCCTCTTTGAGAATGTGCGTGATGAGAGTTTTGGCAGTATCCGGCGAGGCATTGGTAACTTGCACGGGCTCTAGAGCGGCAACGGTGCGGATTGTGGTTTCATCGACACGCTCCATCGTGATGTTGATGGTGTCGGGCACTCCCTTATCGTGGCTGAGAGCGCGCAGCGTCATAGCCGCAGAAAGCTCGGGAAGGTCTGTAGGAGAGACAAGCCGCTCCGCACCAGAGATGTGGTGTCCGTTTTCGGCAGCGCGCATTCGGATACTGTAGGTAGTCACACTGCACAATTTAACACCGTTCAATAACGTTGTGAAATGCAGTTTTGTAAGGTGCGGAGAAACTGGTTTTGCTGGCCACGTTCTTTATTACGTCAGCGGATTCAGCATCAACTGTGACGGGGTCTATGTCTCAAAATAGTTGGGTGGACGTTTCGCCGTGGCTCTCGGCCGTGCGGGGTGCCCTTACCGCTTCCGTTGGACTTCTGCTGCTGTTTGTAAACGTCAAGGACCTGAGCAACGATGTGATCTATGTTGAATATCGTGATGCGCAGGCAATCCAACGAAAGCTGGCACGAGAGCGTCGTCTCCACCGCGAACAGATGGAAAAGGAACGTGCGAAGCGCCGTTTTTCCAAGATTCCCGGGGCAAACCTATAAGTCAGTCCTTCGGGCATTGTCATAGGAGATGACCTGCTGTATTGGCAGCGTTAAGAGTAAAGTCTCTGCGCACTACCAGTACAGCATTTTTGTTTTGATGCCCCATAAATCTGAAATGTCGGCAGGCTTGGATAAAGTAGAGTGCATGACTGAGTCTGTAGTAGTAAACGTTGCTTGGCCCTACGCCAACGGCCCACGACACATCGGACACGTGGCTGGTTTCGGTGTTCCCTCTGACGTGTTTGCGCGCTTCCAGCGAATGCGCGGCCGCAACGTTCTCATGGTCTCGGGCACTGATGAACACGGAACGCCATTGTTGGTGCAAGCAGATAAAGAAGGCGTATCGGTTCGTGATTTGGCAGATGGCTACAACCGCCAAATTGTCCAGGACCTAGCGGGATTGGGCTTGTCTTATGACATGTTTACCCGTACCGCCACACGCAATCACTATGCCGTAGTACAGGAGCTGTTTAAAGGACTGTATGACAACGGTTACATGATTAAAGAGACGACAATGGGTGCCATTTCCCCTTCCACGGGACGCACGCTTCCAGATCGCTATATTGAGGGACGTTGTCCTATTTGTGGCGCCGAAGATGCTCGCGGCGATCAGTGTGATAACTGCGGCAATCAGCTTGATCCAATTGATTTGATCAACCCGGTGTCCAAGATCAACGGTGAAACACCCAAGTTTATTGAGACAGAGCACTTTTTGCTAGATTTGCCCGCGCTTGCCGATGCCCTCTCGACATGGCTTTCCACCCGCGAGGATTGGCGTCCGAACGTCTTAAAGTTCTCACTGAATTTGCTCGAGGATATTCGTCCACGTGCAATGACTCGTGACATTGACTGGGGCATCCCAGTACCTATTGAGGGCTGGGCAGACAATGGTGCAAAGAAGCTCTATGTGTGGTTCGATGCCGTTGTGGGCTACTTGTCTGCTTCCATTGAGTGGGCTCACCGTTCTGGCAAGCCAGAAGCGTGGAAAGAGTTTTGGCAAAACCCTGAGGCTCGTCACTACTACTTCATGGGCAAAGACAACATCACGTTCCACTCTCAAATTTGGCCGGCTGAATTATTAGGTTATGCAGGTAAGGGAGAAAAGGGCGGCACGCCTCATGCTTATGGTGAGCTTAACTTACCTACTGAGGTCGTATCTTCGGAATTTTTGACGATGTCTGGGTCAAAGTTCTCATCGTCTAAAGGCGTCGTTATTTACGTAAAGGACTTCCTTGCTGAATTCGGACCTGATCCATTGCGTTATTTCATTGCAGTGGCGGGACCAGAAAACAATGACACTGATTTCACCTGGGATGAGTTTGTTCGCCGCGTCAACAATGAGTTGGCAAATGGTTGGGGCAACTTGGTCAACCGCACCGTGTCAATGGCGCATAAGAACTTTGGTGAAGTGCCAGTTCCTAGTGCACTGGAAGAATCGGATACTCGTATTCTCGAGCTAGCAGAGAAAACTTTTGCAGACGCTGCTGCAGCTTTAGAGCAGTCCAAGTTCAAGACGGCGATTACTGCGGTTATGCATGTGGTGGGTGAAGCCAATGCCTACATTGCCGAACAAGAGCCGTGGAAGTTGGCTAAAGATGAGTCTCAGCGTGAGCGTTTAGCCACCGTATTATGGACAGCATTGCAGGTTGTTTCTGACTGTAACGTAATGCTCACGCCATTTTTGCCACACACTGCACAGCGCGTGCATGAGACATTAGGTCGAACTGGCGTGTGGGCCGCCCGTCCGGAAATTAAGGAAGTACACGACGACATTCCTGTAGAGCTCGTTGGAGTGGGCTTGCCACCTGAGAATCACCCTTATCCAATCATTACTGGTGATTATGCATCGCAGCAGGCCACGTGGGCACGTGTTGACATTGTTCCGGGAACTACGTTGGAAAAGCCACAGCCTCTCATCGCTAAGCTTGATCCTGAATTGGGCCAAACTGGCCCTTCATGGGCGCCGGTAAATTAAGTTCCCCAGTGCTAGAAAGCTTGTAACTGCATGTCAAAGAAGAAGCCACGCCCAGCTCCGGTACCCTATCCCGTCATTCCCGGAATCGTGGATGCACACACGCATTTGACGTCGTGCAATGGTGAAATTGGTGCTCTCATTGCACGTGCACATGCCGCGGGAGTTGAGCGGATATGTACGGTGGGCGATGGCTTGGCAGAGGCAGAAGAAGCTCTGAACGTGGCCAAAGGACACGATTCGGTTTATGCGGCGTGTGCTATTCACCCCACTAAAGCGCAGACTTTGGATGCCTCGGCGCAGTTGCGTCTTCGTGAGCTTGCAGAAGACCCCCGCTGTGTCGCAGTGGGAGAGACTGGCCTAGATACGTATTGGATTGCACACGATCCGGAAAATACGGCCGCGCTTGAGGTACAAATTGAGGCGCTGCACTGGCATGCGCAAGTAGCTCGTGATGTTAATAAGACACTCATGATTCATAACCGTGAGGCTGATGAGCACCTTATGCGGGAACTTGGGGGAGTCTCAGAACTACCAAATGTCATGCTGCACTGCTTTTCTTCGCCGCTTGCAGTGGCAAAACAGTCCCTTGAACGTGGATATATTCTGTCTTTTTGCGGAAACGTCACGTTTAAGAGAAATGATGACTTGCGTACTGCAGCGGCTTTGGCTCCTGCGGAACAGATCCTCATTGAAACGGATGCTCCTTATATGACACCGGAACCGTTTCGGGGCTCGCGTAATGAGCCGTTCCTGATCGGGCATACCTACAAGTGTGTAGCGGATGCCCGTGGGATCGCAGTGGAAGAACTTGCGGAGATTGTTGCGGCGAATTTCAGCCGTGTTTTTGGAGTCTAATCATCTTGCGAATACACCCAACGCTTGGTTTGTGAGAGGACTCACACTGGAAGTTTCTGCTGGTAGGGCGATATTCATGTGGGTTATGTGACTGTAGGGTTTAAGCGGGAATGGTGGGACGCAGCTGGGGTATGTCGTTCATCGACTCGCCGGCGCCGTTATCGTATCGTTATTGAAATATATGCCGCAGGCGCATTCTTGTACTGGATTAGCAGTGCATGGAAAGCGTCAGCAGGTACGAGTCCAGTCAGATTGAGTTCTGATAGAACGTGTCACCATAATCTCGAAGGAATCTCGCCGAAATAATGTCTACCTCGCGCCACATCAAGCGAATCAACAGTACAACGTCTCTTCCGCTGCGTCTTGCTACGGGCGGAATGCTCAGCACCCTCGTGGCGGGAGGCTTGGTTGCGGCCAATACGCACAAAGACATCACTATCGATGTCAACGGTGAGGAAGTTTCACTGTCCACCTTCTCTTCCAACGTTGAGGGCGCTCTGCATGCTGCCGGGATTGAATTTGGTAGTGAGGATTTGGTTTACCCGGTGCCATCGGCAAGCGTAGCGTCTGGTGAAACTATCACCGTGCGCACTGCAAAGCCCGTTGCTGTCGTTGTAGATGGGGTCGAGCAAAAGATGTCTTCTACTGCACTTACTGTGGAAGACCTCGTAGCATCGTTAGACAACATCACCCCAGGCGCGGCCGTGTGGCAAAACGATGAACAAACGAGCGATTCAGAGAAGGTGACGCAGGGGATGTCCCTGGAAATTGTTTCACCAAAAATTATCTCAATCACTGACGGCAACAAGGTGACCTATACAAATATCGCCGCAAAAACCGTAGGTGATGTTTTAGAACTTCGCGATATCAAGTTGGGCAGTGAAGACCAGGTCAACGTAGACCTCGACGCTCCTGTCGAAGAAGGCATGAGTATTGCTATTGAGCGAATTCAGACCAAGACTTTTGATGAAACCAAGCCTTATGATGCCGAACCGACATACATTGATGATGCTGAGCTGATCGAAGGCCAAGAGCGCGTCATTGAAGAAGGCGTGGCAGGACAGCGCACCCGTACTATCAAGCGGGTGGTGGTCAACGGTGAGGAAGATTCGCGCACGGTTCTCAGTGAGAAAATCCTCAAAGAAGCCAAGCCGGCGACTATCGCGCGGGGCACAAAGTCTCCTAACTCTGCGCCTGCCGTGGGTGATGGCTCAGTGTGGGATTCACTTGCTCAGTGTGAAGCGACCGGTAACTGGTCCATTAATACTGGCAATGGCTATTCCGGTGGATTGCAGTTTAGTGCACAGACTTGGCTAGCTTACGGTGGTGGGGAGTATGCGCCGGAGGCATGGATGGCTTCTCGCGAGGAGCAAATTGCCATTGCACAGAAGGTGCAAGCTGCTCAAGGCTGGGGTGCTTGGCCTGCTTGTACAGCTAAGATGGGGCTGCGCTAGCGCCTATCCGCAGCTGGTGAGTCCGGCGTTGCAGGAGATAGGTCGTTGGTGCGATAGATTAGAGAGCATGTCCAATCTCCTCGGCCCTGTTGAAATCCGCCAGCTTGCGGAGAAACTGGAAGTTACCCCTACAAAGAAGTGGGGGCAAAACTTTCTTCATGATCCCAATACTATTCGGCGCATTGTGGCGGCCGCGGAGTTGGAACCTTCAGATCGCGTTGTTGAAGTTGGTCCGGGGCTTGGTTCATTAACGTTGGGTCTACTTGATGTCGTAGATAACGTCACCGCTGTAGAAATTGATCCGCGCTTGGCCGCAGAATTGCCCCAAACGGTGGCGTGGCGGGCTCCAGAACATGCCGATAAGTTGACCCTTGTTCATAAAGATGCGTTAAAGATTACGGCAGAGGAGTTGGGGGCTCCTACCGCTTTAGTGGCCAACTTGCCGTATAACGTGGCAGTTCCGGTTTTGTTGCATGTGCTTGAGCTTTATCCTTCCATTCGCAGGGTGTTGGTGATGGTGCAGTTGGAAGTGGCCGACCGTCTAGCGGCCGAGCCTGGCTCCAAGGTCTATGGTGTACCCAGCGTCAAGGCTTCGTTTTATGGGGATGTGCGCAAGGCAGGGAACATCGGCAAGCATGTTTTTTGGCCCGCGCCCAATATTGAGTCGGGTTTGGTGCGCATTGATTGCTATCCGCCGCGAGAACGTCCTGTCGCATTGTGGCCGCTTATCGATGCCGCCTTCGCCCAGCGCCGCAAAACCCTTCGCGCAGCACTTTCTGGCTATTTTGGCTCTGGCGCACAGGCAGAAGAAGTACTCCGTGCAGCAGAAATCGAACCCACTTTGCGGGGTGAGAAGTTATCGATCGATGATTTTATGCGACTGGCGGAGGTAGCTGACGATGGCAAATAGGACATTCACTGCCCGCGCAAGTGGCAAGGTCAATGTACATTTGGGCTGCGGATGGCCGCGTAGTGATGGATACCATGATCTGGTTACCATTTTCCAAGCTGTGGATTTGGCAGATGAAGTGAGCATTGAGCTTTTCGATGATTCCATCGGCGGCATCCATGGTCCCTTACAAGTCTCAGGCCCCACAGCAACAGGAGTGCCAGACGATGAATCCAACTTGGTGTGGAAGGCAATTGAGCTCGTTCACCAGCGCTTTAGTGAACTGTTTCCTGCGTTGGTCGGGCTTAAACAACAGCCTGCTTTGCGCGTGGCGATTGTGAAAAATATTCCTGCGGCAGGAGGTATGGCCGGTGGCTCGGCAGATGCCGCAGCGGCACTGATCGCGGCGAATGCAGCCTTTGGTGCGTGGTATGAAAAAGGCGATGTAGCAGGCAGCAGAAAGCAAGAAGCTCCCGCGCTGGACCGTGAGACATTGAGAGATTTGGCAGCACAGTTGGGTGCTGATGTCCCATTTTGCCTCTTAGGCGGCACAGCCTTAGGTACTGGTCGCGGCGACGTGCTAACTCCGGTGTTGGCGCGGGGTACTTTCCATTGGTGTTTCATAGCCTCTCAAGAAGGACTGTCAACACCGAAAGTGTTTAAAAAACTCGATGAGCTGCGAGAAAGCGCATCTTTGGCTGGAGATCAACAACGGCTCGATGCCCTAGCACCTCACCTCGACACATCAGCGGTGTCGCAGGCAGTAACCACAGGCGATTGTGAACAACTAGCCCGAGCAATGCGCAACGATCTACAAGCGGCGTCTTTCTCGCTGCGCCCGAGCCTGCGCACAATTATTGACCTGGGACAAGAGTCAGGAGCACTGCGCGGTATGGTGTCCGGTTCTGGACCTACCATCGCACTGTTGTGCCCGTCGGCAGCTATTGCTCGCGAAGTCCGCGACATCATTGTTACAGAGGTCCCAGGAACACGCGGGTTCGTCACTACGTCACCGGCCCGCGGGGCGCGCCTCGTTGACAGCAACGATTGGAAATAAGGTTTTATAAAAACTCATGGTAAACCTCATTAACCTAGAACAAGTGAGCAAGTCTTTCGGTTTGCAAACACTACTAGACAATGTGTCTTTGGGTGTACAAAGCGAAGACCGCATTGGCATCGTAGGCGTCAATGGTGGTGGAAAGACCACGCTGCTAGAAGTATTAACAGGTATTGAACCAGCTGATTCTGGCCGAGTTTCTCATAACTCTGCATTGCGGATGGCTGTAGTCACCCAGCGCTTTGAGCTTGAAGAATCTCTCACAATTGCGGACGCCGTCATCGCACCGATGGGTTTGGAGACGTTTGAGTGGGCTTCAAATGCCAAAGTTCGAGATGTCTTATCTGGTCTTGGCATTGTTGATTTAGGCCTGGATACCCCAGTGGGATCGCTATCTGGTGGCGAGCGTCGTCGAGTTAACTTGGCCGCGGCATTGGTGCAAGATTTAGATCTCGTGGTGTTAGATGAGCCGACAAACCACCTGGATATTGAAGGTGTGCAGTGGTTGGCCCAACATTTGCTGTCCCGCAAGATTGCGGTTGTCGTTGTCACCCACGACCGCTGGTTTTTGGACACCGTGGCCAACCTGACGTGGGAAGTCCATGATGGTCAAGTAGATACTTATGAGGGTGGCTATAACGATTGGACATTCGCCCGAGCCGAACGCGCGCGTCAAGCTGACGCGATGGAACAGCGCCGCCAGAATCTGGCCCGAAAGGAACTGGCGTGGTTGCGCCGTGGCGCACCGGCGCGTACGTCGAAGCCGCGTTATCGCATTGAAGCGGCGGAGTCGCTTATCGCTGATGTACCCGCGCCCCGCAATTCGGTGGAGCTGATGGCATTTTCCAGGCAGCGGCAAGGACGCGTTGTAATCGAGTTGGAGGACGCCACCATTGCAACTCCCGATGGTCGTGAGCTTGTCAAGGATTTAACGTGGCGGTTGGCTCCTGGTGAGCGCATCGGTTTGGTGGGAGTTAATGGTTCAGGAAAGACAACGCTGTTGCGCACTCTGGCAGGGGAGCATCCGCTAACAGCGGGTCGGCGTATTCAAGGGCAAACAGTTCGTTTGGGTTGGTTGCGGCAGGAACTCGATGATCTTGATCCATCACGCAGGCTGCTCGACGCCATCGAGGACGTAGCCACTTATGTTCAACTGGGGAAGAAAGAAATGTCTGCTTCTCAGTTGGCAGAACGCCTGGGATTCTCGCCTAAGCGCCAGCGCACTCCCATTGGGGATTTGTCCGGTGGTGAGCGTCGTCGTTTGCAGTTAACTCGTGTGCTTATGGCTGAGCCGAATGTGTTGTTGCTTGATGAGCCCACTAATGATCTAGACATTGACACGTTGCAGGAACTGGAAAGCCTTTTAGATTCCTGGCCAGGCACATTGGTCGTTATCTCGCACGATCGTTACCTCGTAGAGCGTATCGCTGACAATACCTATGCGCTTTTTGGGGATGGGTCTCTTACACATCTACCAGGAGGCATTGAGGAGTATCTTGCACGGCGTGCGCAGCGGGAGGAGAACAATTCTGCAGGTCCGTTGGATTTATCTACTGCGGGACACAGTGCTTCCCAGCCACAAGCATTAGCTAAAAAAGCCCCAGCGGCACCGGCGCAAGGGACTGCACTGAGCAACCAAGAACAGCGTGAAATCACGAAGAAAATGAATGCTTTAGAGCGGAAGATGAACAAACTCGATCCACAGATTGAAAAGATTCACGCGGACATGGCAGTAGCTGCTGAAAAGGTCGATACAGGAGCACTGACCAAGCTCGATACCGAGCTCAAGGCTTTGGAAGCAACGCGGGAAGAATTGGAAATGGAGTGGATGGAACTCGGCGAGAAATTAGAGTCGTAGACTAAGTTTTCTCCTAAAAAAGACCTGGCAAAGTTATTACGAAGTTATAAAAATTCTGCGGGTATCCCTGCTAGCGGGTGTAAGATTCCGGGGAATTATGGCAGGGTCTAGTTCATGACTATTTCTGCTTTCTCTAAATCTTCCACTCGCCGTTTGGGTGCACTGGCTCTTGCTGGTGTCCTTGTCTTTGGCAGCACAGGGGTTGCCTCCGCCCAGTCGTCTGCTTCCGCACAGCTTGCCGATGTCACCACGTTGTCTTCCACTATGGCCGATGAAGCAGAAAACGCCGCTGCTCGTTTATCATCTGGTCTGCCTGCGCCTGTCAAGCAAGCCGCTGCTCAGTTCGGCATCACTTTACCTGGTGCTAATGCACACCGCGCTATCCGCGCCCAATTGCAGAGCAAGACTACAGAGCATTTGATTGCACAAGGGCACAAACCCAATGCTGAGGCACAAAGCATTGCCACTCAATGGGTAAAGGACGCTGCTGCCGGCTCCATAAGTTTCAAAGACGGCGTGGGCCACGGTGCCCAGGGCAAAGATAAGGGCACCGGTAACATTTTGCGACTAACCCCCGCACAAGCTCAAGACCGTGTGGGTTGGCTTAACCGAGCCACCAACCCACACAACACCCCAACCGGTTTTGGAGTTGCCACAGCGTCGGACGGTCAGTTCGTCTATATTGCTGAGTTCTTCCTGAACTAAGCAAGTTAGAACTCCACCGGCAGTATTGCCAGTAAATCGGGCTCCTGCAAGGTGGGCTAGGAGCCCGTAGACTGGGCGGCATGATTTTGATCAACGTAAAGTTCCATGTCAAGCCCGAATATGCTGAGACGTTTCTTGATGAAGTGAAGTGGTTTACCCAAGCCTGCAACGCTGAAGAAGGATGCTTGTGGTTTAAGTTCTACCGTGATCCTGAGGATCCGCAGCGCTACTTGCTCATCGAAGCATTTGAAGACGGCGCCGATGAAGCACACGTCAACTCGGATCATTTCCAGCGCGCCACCAAGGAAATGCCTAAGTATTTGGTTGAGACACCGGACATCGTCAATACCAAGATTCCCGGCAAGTCCGAGTGGGACAAAATGGCTGAGTTTAAGGCTGAATAGAAGCAGGATTGTCAAACCAACGCTGGATCATGGTGATGACGCCATGGTCCTCGTTGGAATCAGCAATGATATCGGCAATTTCCTTTAACTTGGGGTGGGCGTTTTTCATTGCAACGGCAGTGCCCGCGGCTTGAAGAAGCTCGAAGTCGTTGAGGAAATCACCAAAAGCCGCAGTTTCATCGGCGGGGATGTTTAGCGCGGACGCTAGGTTGCGCAGCGCCATTCCCTTATTGATCCCTGCAGGCATGACGTCTAACCAGGCGTGGCCTGAGATAGCAACATCACTGTCTCCGGCAGCGGGGTAGATAATGGGAGCGATGTTTTCTTCAGCGCCTGATGCGCAGAAGATGGCAATTTTAATAATGTCGTTGTCCCGAATGACGTCATCGAAAGAACTGACGGATTCGTTGCTGACATAGTATTTTTCTACTTCGGCGCGGTTTTCAGCGGAAAGCTCCTGGGGAATGAAAGCCTTGTGGGGAGTGCATACTATGGGAAAATGGGGGACGGAAACATCGGCAAGCGCTGCTAAGACCTGATTGACAATGGTCGTTTCAATGGCAGCGACGCTGACGAGCTCACCTTGATGGAACACCGCGGTGCCATTTTCTGCGATAAAGGACATGTCTGTGCCAAACATGTGCTGAAGAGTGGCCAGTTGGCGGCCCGAAGCCGGGGCAATGGTGACGCCGAGCTTGTGCGCACGATCCAGTAACAGCCAGAAGTCATTCGGGATCTCACCCGCACCATCGAGCAAAGTGCCGTCCATATCGAGTGCGATCAATTGTGGAAACTTCATAGCGAAACCCTTTAGTGATGTGAAACACTGTTAAGTATGACTGGACAAAAAGAAAACAGAAATACATCACCCGCAACGGACGCGCCGGTGATTGTTACAGTGAGCCAGCGTACCGGAATCCTTGAGTTAAACCGACCCAAGGCGCTGAACTCATTGTCCATGGACATGGTGGACATCATCTCATCTGCGCTGGATACCTGGCGCGATGATGCTGACATTGACCAAGTGCTTATTGTCAGCAACCACCCGAAAGCGTTTTGCGCGGGCGGCGATGTCCGCGGCGTTCGCGGCAACCTCTTGGCCGGCAACGTAGAGGAAGTCAATCACTTCTTCCGCGAAGAATACCGCATGAATGGCGACATGGCCGAGTACCCCAAGCCGCTCATTGCGCTTATCGATGGTGTCGTCATGGGCGGTGGCCTGGGTATTTCCATCCACGGCTCGCACCGCATTGTGACAGATAAGGCCTTTGCCTCTATGCCAGAGATGGCCATTGGCTTTGTGACCGACGTTGCCGTTGCCCATAAAGCACAGCGGGTGGTGGGCACCCGCGGCGTGGCTTCACCAGCATTGGCTCGGTACTGGAGCATTACCGGCTACCGTATGTACGCCGCTGACATGATGTATTCGGGCGTGGCCACCCACTATGTCAAAGACATCGATGCCGTGCGTGAGGACATTATCGCCTTGGGCGTCGATGCTGCTCTGGAAAAGCACGCCACCATGCCTGCCGATGAACCCCCGCTAGCAGCGATGATGCCATCCATTGAGTCGACCTTTGATAAAAAGACCTGGCCGGAAGTAGAAGCCGCATTGGAAGCTGGCGACGCAGATTTCGCACGCCAAACGCGTGAGCTGATGACTCATGCTTGCCCGACGTCTATCGTCGCCGCGATGGAGCTGCTCAACCGCCACGAAGACCACGACGACGTGCGCACCGCGCTTGCCGATGAAGAATCCCTCGGACGCTACATCCGTAGTCGCAGTGACTTTGCCGAAGGCGTGCGTGCCGTATTGGTGGACAAAACACGCGATGCCTCCTTCAACCCACCAACCACCGCGGACGTAGAAATCGAACCAATACGCAGCGCCTTTACTAACTAATCCACCCTCAACTTGCCCCACCGCGACGAATTTTCTCCTCCGGTGGACAGAACGCCGTGTGTGCGGCATTGTGGTTAGCAGAGCCACAGTCCGCGCCCACGGCTTTGTGCGTTGAGCTTGTTCTCGGGGGAACAAAGTCACCGCTGTTGCTCATTGTCTTTGTGCCCAATCTGGGGGAATTATTCATGGGAAACAAGCATCCTTTTGTCCTAGCCTCTGTACTCATCGCAGCCACAGCAAGCCTCAGCGCCTGCGCACCTGCACCGATCCAAGCCACACCGGTGGCAGCGCCGGCGGCCGCTGAGTTAGGAGGTTCCGCTGCTTCGAATCCTGTGAGTGAAACGTCTGGCCATCCGTACCTTCCACCCTTCGGACCTGTACCCGCGGGTCTTACGGAGGAAACCCTTTTTAATCCTTGTACGGAAATCCCAGAGGAAGCTTTAATCGAGATTGGATTCGGACCAAAATCCGGTTCAACCTCGAATAATCGTGGAGTCGAGGTCGTATGCACTTATGAAGTGCCTGAAACGGGGGACGACTTGGGATTTGCGACTTTCGTTACTAGCCCTTTGGGATTCGAAGACCTCAAGACCAAAACACGGTCGGTTGTTGAAGAAACCGATATCGGAGGAATAGAAGTGCTGGTTGCGCTGGACAGCATCTGGCCAACCTCGGCTTGTACGGCCCACGTGGAAACTGAGAAAGGAACATTTTCACTAACTGTCAATGACTTTTTGGCAACCAATGTTGAACAGCAGATATGCCCATTGACCTTGGATTTAATGGCGAGAATCATTAGTTTATAGTTATTTTTTGGGGGGAAAATTGAAAGTAGATATTTCGAATGTAAATAGCAGTGCTATGGATCTGCACCGGGCTGGAACTTTGATTGGGCAAGCGAAGGCGCTTGTACTGGGGAAAATCGGGCCGCATTTTTCGTCGATTCGTGGGGTGTCTGAAGCCGCGGGGATTCATGGTCGGGCTTTGGAAGCGGATCCGGCGTCGGCACAGGTGACGCTGTCAACTTTGGGGGAGCAGCTTGGGTGGGCAGCACAGAACCTTGCGCGAAGTGGGGAATTGTTCTCCATACAAGAGCTGATGAACCAAGTTGCTTTTGACCATGCGGATGCCGGGTGGACAGGACAAATGCATG
>JAXFXA010000051.1:0-3318 GCA_034091885.1 Corynebacterium sp. | reverse complement strand
GTGGCAAACCGCGACAAGCGTACGTTGATTTTCCCAATTCAACGACTCGCTTCCTTGGGCTACACTATCTATGCCACCAGTGGAACGGCCTCAATTTTGCGGCGTAATGGCATTAAGTGCAACGTTGTTAAGAAGTCCTCTGAAGTACGCGATGGCGCCGAAGGCAAATCAGTTGTTGACCTGATCCTCGACCGTCAAATCAATTTGGTCATTAACACACCTGCCGGCAACCCAGGTGCTCGTCGCGACGGTTATGAAATCCGTAGCGCCGCAGTGGAAGTGGATATCCCACAGATCACTACCGTTCAAGGTGTCACCGCATGTGTGCAGGCATTGGAATCCCTATCTAATGGTGACTTCAATGTCCGAGCATTGCAGGAGCTCGACCATGCACCAAAGAACTAACGGCTCACACGCCGATGTCAACTTGGCACCTGCTACATTTGCCCAGCGGCTCGTAGCCGCCGGGCAGGTGCGCGGGCGGTTGTGCGTGGGGATTGATCCCCACCCCTACCTGCTCCAGCAATGGGGTCTAGATGACTCGGCAGATGGGGTACATTACTTTACCCAAGCGTGCGTGGAAGCATTTGCTGATACGGCTGCGCTGGTAAAGCCCCAAGTCGCATTCTTTGAGCGTTTTGGTTCACGCGGCTTTGCCGTGTTGGAAGATGCCTTAGAAGCCTTGCGGAATACAGGTTGCCTCACTGTAGCCGACGCTAAGCGTGGCGATATTGGTTCCACAATGGCCGGTTACGCCGAAGCTTGGTTAGGGGAGAGCTCGCCTTTGCGTGCAGATTCCGTGACTGTTTCGCCCTATCTAGGTGTCGGAGCACTCCAACCAGTTTTTGACAAAGCATGGGAGACAGGGCGTGGTGTATTTGTTCTCGCTGCTACATCAAACCCGGAAGCAGTAACGATGCAAAGCTACGTGTCATCTACTCAATCGGAGCTGAATTTGGCGCAGTTCGTCGTTGATGAATGTGCGGCGCTCAATGACACGCAGCGAGGGCAAACTGGCGATGCATCGGCAAGCTCTACAAGCAAAGGCCCATACGGTGATATCGGGGTTGTAGTCGGGGCAACGCTGCGCAACCCTCCGGAACTGGCACAGCTCCACGGTCCAGTCTTATTGCCCGGAGTAGGGGCGCAAGGCGCTACCGCTGCTGATGTTCTCCGTATCACCGCCTCCGCGCCTGAACTTGGCTTTGCCAACATCTCACGGGCAGTTTTATCGCAAGGCCCTAACGTCGCTGCAATGAAACAAGCTGTTTTAGACAACGCCGCTGCGTTTATGGAGGACAACTCTGTGTAGCTTTGCCATCGCTTCCAAACCGGCAACTAGCTAAATATCTGCAGGTCAGCGCTCTTTCTTTGGGGAAATAGAATGCATTTTCCTAAAAGAGCGCTGAACTGGTAATTTATTCTCTATCGTGCGATGACGTGCTGAAATGCACCCCTTTTCGTACGCACTATTACCCTATATCTTTTCCAGTGCTAATATCGCTAGAAGTCGAAGCGCAACACGGATGTAATACTCGTTTTGTGTTCGAGATCCGGTAAACAAGTACTGGGTAAATAATCAAACTATGAATCGGAGGAAACTCGTGGCCCTTCCACAACTGACTGACGAGCAGCGCAAACAAGCTCTCGCAAAGGCTGCTGAGGCTCGTAAGGCTCGTGCAGAGCTCAAGGCTTCCCTTAAGCGTGGCGACACCACTTTGAAGGATGTTCTTGAAAAGGCTGAAGTTGATGAGATCATTGGCAAGACCAAGGTATCTGCTCTTCTAGAAGCTCTGCCAAAGGTGGGCAAGGTTAAGGCTCGTGAGATCATGGAAGACCTCGAGATCGCACAAACTCGCCGCTTGCGTGGCCTTGGTGACCGTCAGCGTCGTGCTTTGCTCGAGCGCTTCGGTTTCGGTGAATAAGTCCGAGAACTTAAAGTAAAGCCAATGAATAGCGCACATCACCGCGGTAGCCTCGTCGTTTTGGCTGGGCCATCTGCAGTAGGAAAGTCCACGGTGGTTTCGCGCTTGCGTCATGACGTTGACAAGTTGTATTTCAGCGTGTCTATGACGACACGCTCACCACGCCCAGGTGAACAAGACGGTGTGGATTACTTCTTTGTCACTCCCGACGAATTCCAGCGCCGCATTGACTCCGGGGAGATGCTCGAATGGGCTGATATCCACGGTGGTCTGCAGCGCTCTGGAACACCGGCGCAGCCAGTGATTGAAGCGTTGGAAGCGGAGCGTCCTGTCCTAGTCGAAGTTGATTTGGAAGGTGCTCGCAACGTTAAGCAGGTTCTCCCTGAAGCTCAAACTGTTTTCCTAGCTCCGCCCTCATGGGAGGTCTTGGTTTACCGGTTGACTGGTCGTGGCACAGAACCGCAAGACGTTATTGACCGCAGGTTAGAGACTGCTCGCGAAGAACTCGCCGCACAAGATGAGTTCGACCACGTGGTAGTAAATGATAATCTTGATGATGCTGTTGCGGCCATCAGTGCTATCCTGCGTGGATAAGCGTAATTTTCGACCATGTAAAACAATTTTGAAGAAAAGGTGCATGTGACCAACGTGACCACCCCTAATTCTGAGCCAAAGCCAGAGCCAGTATTCGATCAGCCGGTCGGCATTACCTCGCCACCAATTGATGAGCTGTTGGCAAAGGTTTCATCCAAGTACGCATTGGCTATTTTTGCGGCTAAGCGCGCTCGTCAGATTAATAGCTACTACCAAGAACAAAACGACTCTGTGTTTGAGTTCGTGGGTCCTTTGGTTACGCCGGAGGCTGGCGAGAAGCCGTTGTCGATTGCTTTGCGCGAGATTGACGCTGAGCTACTTGACCACGAAGAGGGAAAGTAGTTTAACTTTCTACTCACTGTTTTGTGCCCCTGACATTACTGTTTCCCGCCTTGCGGAAGTGATGTCGGGGGTTTGGCGTATTATCAATAGTCGTGACTGAAGCGAAGACGGAGATGAACTCCAATCCTCCCGCCAACAACGCCCATTTACGGTCCTCGTCACCTTCTATGCAGGCGTCTAGTAAGTCTTCTTCGGAAGGCTTATTTGGCCCAATCGTGATTGGGGTGGCAGGCGGCATCGCCGCATATAAGGCATGTCAATTGGTCCGTTTGTTTAAGGAGTCAGGAACCGAAGTCCATGTTATTCCAACAGAGAATGCTCTAAATTTCGTTGGGAAGGCAACCTTTGAGGCACTGTCTGGTAATCCGGTTTCAACATCTGTATTCGAAGCCGTGGATCAGGTACAACACGTACGGTTGGGCAAGGACGCGCGTGGGCTAGTGATTGCTCCCGCCAC
>JAXFXA010000050.1:0-10627 GCA_034091885.1 Corynebacterium sp. | reverse complement strand
TGCCGCGCTTCCCATGGGCGGTGCAGTCTCTACAGTTGCAGGCACAAACTGGATGCTCATCGGTGACGCCGCCGCATGCGTCAACCCCCTCAACGGTGAAGGCATTGACTATGGTTTGGAAACCGCTGCCCTAGCGGTTTCATTACTGGGAGCTACCGCAGACTTCACAAGCGTTTGGCCACAAGTCCTCCGTGCACACTATGGTGCAGCGTTTATGCTGGCACGCACGCTGGCACGCGCGTTGACCTATCCACAGTTCCTTCCCACCTTGGGTCCCGTGGCTCTGCGCGGTCCGTTGATGAAGGCTGCGGCACGTCTCATGGGCAATCTTGTGACCGAACAGGACAAAGATCTTGTCGCCCGCGCGTGGCGTCTCGCAGGCTGCGCCGCCCTTGCCGCTCACCGCAATTCTCCCTTGTGGGATTAGGAAAATTACGGTTAGAAACACTACGGCTAGGTCAAAAGATCCCAAATAGTAGTACCGGCCAAAATTACGCCGATACAAAATACCAAGATTGTCTCCGGCTTGCGCGCATACTTCCGCATGTGTTTAGTAGTGGCAAAGACGAGAAACGGAAGCATTCCCACGATGAACGCCAGGATAAGGCCACCAATAATTGAAATCATGTCCAAAACGGATGGATTTAAGATGGCAACTGCGGTCGCGGTAACAAAGACGAATGCATAGATTGCATAAGACATCGTCTGTGGTTTGACCTTTTCTGCAGTATCCGGCGCAAAGGCACGGAACATATAACGGAAGCTTTCTTCAGTACCCAGCATGTGACCAAAATAGGACGTCGCAATCGCACATAGGGTCACAATTGGTGCGAGATAAGCCATAAATGGAGTATCCGTGACGTTGGCAAAATAGGGCAACACGGGTAGGTTTTCCGCATCTGCTTCCATCAGTCCTTCGGCTCCCATAGCGAGAGCACAGGACCAAGTAAAAATCATCGTAAAGCTAACCAGCATAGCCACGGCAACGAGATCCACCTGGGAAACGCGCTTGTCCAAGTCATCAGCGTGGTCGCGTTGCATGTCCAGCACAAGCTGCGAGATTGCGGCCATATGACTCATGGAGAAAATCAACACCGGCAGCATCAGCAAAACGCCTGCAACGATGGAGGTATCCGGTTCAAATGAACGGAAGCTTGCAAAATCCCACCGCGGGATGAGGTAGACCGAAACAGCAGCCAAAGAAATCACCAGTGGATACACCAGCGCATTGGAAACCTTGAGTACTGTTTTCTTTCCAAAGGTAAACACAGCCGTCAACACACCAACACAGGCCACTGCGATTAAAGGACGAGCTATTTCAGGACCATTAAGTTGATTCACGATGAAACTATTAGCCGTATTGGTGACGGAAACACCGTAAATCAACACCGTGGGATAAATAGAAAACCAGTACAACACTGCCACCAGGAGACCGCGCTTGCGCCCAGTTAAGTGCGCTACGGTTTCCAAGATATCCTTGCCAGTCTCACCGGACACGCTGATGATGCGCGAATAGGTTCGGTGAAAGAAAAAGACGATGGGGCCAATCAGCACCGTCATAATAACCAAGGGCCAAAACCCGAAGCTGCCTGCAGAAATTGGCAGGAACAAAATGCCTGCACCTACAGCAGTGCCGAACAGGGCTAGCGCCCAAGTAAACAGCGAGGAAGACTTTTTGCTTTTGCTTGCCGATGCCCCGTCGTCTTCTTTCTTCTCACTCACATCCGCACGATTGTCTTTTACACTCACTAATTCTCAAACCTTCATTGGTTATATCCACTAACTATGCAGGTTTGAGTATATCTAGAGTGCGCTACGGTTTGACGGCAGAATGCAAAGCTACGATTCCACCACTGAGGTTCTTCCACGTCGCTTGCGCCCAACCGTTGCGCTCAATGGCGGCCGCTAGCTCCTTCTGATCAGGCCAAGCTCGAATGGATTCAGCCAGGTAGATATATGCCTCTGGGTTAGATGACACGACCTTAGCCACCGGCGGTAACAACCGCGTCAGGTATTCCTTATAGAAGGTTCCAAAAACAGGAACAACCGGTTTAGAAAACTCTGCAACTACCAACCGGCCGCCTGGTTTGGTCACGCGAGCTAATTCCCGCAAACCCAATTCAAAATCGTGGATATTGCGCAGTCCATAGGAAATAGTCACGGCATCAAAACTGCTATCTGCAAAGGGCAAGCGCATGCCATCGCCAGCTACTTTGGGCACGTCTCGGTCACGCCCCGCCGCCAGCATGCCACGGGAAAAGTCACAAGCCACGCACCACGCACCAGATTTAGACAACTCCTCCGTAGATACGGCCGTACCTGCAGCCAGATCCAGCACCTTCTCCCCAGAGCGCAAATTCAGCTGTGCCCGAGTTTGCTTACGCCACCGACGATCTTGCCCAAAAGAAAGCACGGTGTTGGTGATATCGTATTTCTCCCCCACCGCATCGAACATGGACGCAACATCGAAGGGCTTTTTATCTAAGTCTGCCTTTTTTCCCACGCCCTTGAGTCTAGGCTATGCGAGGACCAGCTCACATTTCGTTTCCACCTAATTCTCGCAGAAGCTGCCCTTTCCAGCGCTGGAGATAATAATCGACGTCTCTGGCAATTACCTCAACCCACGCACTGTTAATCAAAGCGTCAGCAGTCCCTCGAGTTACGCCTCGTTTCTTCTCGCTTTCCACCACGATTACCCCGATATGTCGGGAAGCAACGCTCAAACGAACCGCCGCGTAAGACTTAGAGTGCATCCTAAGCCCTTTGGCTTCGTCAACACTAAACCCATAGTTTTCTACTAAGTTTGCTTCCCATTTGGCGCGGTCATCAAGTTCATCGCGTTGGCTTGCAGCCCTATTTGCCCAAGAGTATCCGATAAAACCTTGCCCAGCGGGGTAAGTTTTGCGCCCAAATGTCTCTAAAGTTGGATCATCGGAATGCCTAAGCAATGGCACAAAAGAGTCGATATTTTGGTCATAGTAATAAATAGTGAGACGGCATTTTTCAGGAAGGGCGCGGTCTCTACTCGTTTCTCTCGGTTCAAAAATATCTTGGGCTAGCCGCTGAGCGGCACTGTTCAAGCGAACTACATAATCCCTCAGGTATCCAGAAATCTGGTCTTGGGTACAAACAAGTTCTTCTTCGAGAGCTACTGAAAGAGCTTGTTCCTCACGTAAAGCTGCCCTTCGGTGCGCCAGACTAAATCCCCCAACCGTTGCAAGAACTACGCTTATTCCAAACAACAGAGTCTGCCAAGTAGTTGTCCAGCCAAAGACAGTCAAGGGAATCTTGTCCGTAACTGAAACCCAGATCCCTGAGAGGGACGGTACAAACAAAAACACGGAAGCCCAATTCTCTTTGATAAAGAGCCGAACTTCTTTAACAAAATACGACTCTTCCTCAACAAGTGGTTTCGTCCGAGTAATCATTGAGCGCATAACTCAAGCAGGCATCAATAAATCGCTGTCTTGAACAACATGTGTGGCAGCCTGCGGATGTGACTTACGAAATCGTTCAAAAAAGTTCACAACTTTTTCTTCCGCTCCGACAAAATTAATTGCATCAACGACAAAGGCCACATCAAAGCCCGTAGCTGTTACGCCGCTAATATGAAATCCTTCGATACCTTCCTCACACGCATAATGGCGCAAGTCTTCTATGACTTGATGGATAGTGTGCGCCGGTTCAACGGTGATGGTCACGATTGACTTGAACATGTTGTTCACCTCCTTTTCACAATAAGAGCAGTTTAACCTTTAGGTTATCTAGCCAGCATAATACTTATCCAAAGAGTTGTTAACTAACTTATGCCACGCGGGCGCCTAAAGCACGAGCAGCCCATCGCGGTAGCTCAGGACGCTGCCCAAAGATTGTTAGCGGAACTTCGCGGGTGGATTCCAGCACTTCTTCGTAGTAGCCCACAAGCTGTGTACACAGCGCATCCCAAGTTTTGTTCGTGATGGATTCTCTAGCGTAAGCAGCCATGTCTGGTGTAATTGCAGCAACAGCAGCCGGAAGTTGTTCAATGAAAGAATCAACCTCTAATAAGAAACCATTGTGCCCTTCTGCGATGAGGTCTACGGGACCTCCCGCGCGCGGTCCGATAGTAGGCACACCTGATGCTTGTGCTTCTTGAATCGCTTGGCAAAAGGTTTCAAACTCGCCGGCATGCACAAACACATCCAGGCTGGCATAAGCGGCGGCTAGTTCCTCGCCTCCCAAAGCACCCATGAAGATCGCAGTAGGTAGCTGCGCTTCTAGGAGCGGGCGTTCAGGACCATCACCAACAATAACGATCTGGATATCATCTCTGCCATTGAGCGCGGAGAGCCGGTGCACACCTTTTTCTGCTGCCAAACGTCCAACGAATCCGACAATCTTTTTCTTCCCCGTCGGGTCCCACGAAGCACGTAAGGATTCTGAGCGTTTGGAGGGATGGAACCGCTGCGCGTCCACGCCACGGCCCCAGTGGCGGACGTTTTTAATGTGGTGAGACTCCAAGTCCGCAATCGTTAAGGAGCTAGGCGCCAGAGTCATCTGGCAGACGTTGTGAATAGTGCGCAACCACTCCCACACGCCGAAGGCAAGTGCAGATGCATGGTACTTGGTAGCAAACCCCGCTACATCAGTTTGGTACAAAGCCACAGCAGGAATGCGCTGTTGACGAGCAGAAAACGCGCCAGCAGCCCCCAACACAAATGGGCTGGCCAGGTGGATGATATCTGGTTGGAAGCTGCGAATCTCCCTGTCCACTACCGTTGTGGGAACGCCCACTGGCAAGGAATCAATAAGGGGCACGCGCACAGAAGGAACGCGCCGAATGGGAAATCCAAGATAATCCGGCACTTCTTCTTGCCCATCGCGTGCACCGGGCGCAATAACCATTGCTTCATGCCCGTGGGCGTGCAGGTGTTCTAACACGCGCAATACCGAATTGGTCACACCGTTAATGTTGGGTAAAAAAGATTCTGCAACGATTGCTACTCGCATAATTTCCCATCTTTTACCCCGAAAGTTATCAGGGCGTGTCCCAAAAGGTAACTTTCAGTTAATTTCCATGCTTTTCCGCCAGCTGGCTCTTCCTGCGGTGAAAAAGATCCGTTATCCCCCACAATAATCCCGCTAGAACTGTGGCGCTGAAAGCAACTGAAAGAGCAGGAATGACGGCTAGGGTCCACATACGTCCTTCGACTTTTACCAGGTCGGGATTATTCGCAGAGTACCTCACCCACACGTGTTGTCCTGGAACCAATCCAGTGGGATATAGCACCCCACTAGCGGGGCTGTGGAACACTCCGTTTCCATCGTGAAACTCGATGTTAGTTCCCAGCCGACTCACACTTGTTACCGTAGCCAAGGCACGTTGGCCGTCAGCGGCTAAAGTGCGGTCATTCAGATACGGCCCTACTACTAGGGCCACCGCAGCCAACAACGCTGCAAGGTACAGCACGATAATGAGCTGATGTGTGCGGCGCGTACCCCGGAGTTTCTGCAGATTAAAAACCATGGGTTGTCTTTGCGTTTAACTCCTCATGCATTGCTCGGCGGGTTGCCCTGCTCGTACGCGCCTCCACGATGACAATGCCTGGTGAATATTCGGCGAGTTCCGCAAGAGTGTCCAACAACTCTTGTGCGGTATCAACACGGCGATGCTCCACGCCGACAGCTTCTGCCAATGCGGCAATCTGGACACCGTGGGGAGTGCCAAAAGCTTTTTCAAAACTCTCACGCAGGCCGTCCGCACCAATTTCTAGGCTTTCGAAGATTCCACAACCATCGTCGTTAGCAACAACAAGGGTGAGGTTTTCGGGATGTACTTCTTCCGGCCCTAGGATGAGGCTGTTGAAATCGTGGAGGAAGGTGACATCGCCAAGCAAAGCGATGGTACGCGGTGCGCGCACATCAGCAGCGTTACGGGTTTGCGTAGCGATGGCAACGCCGATTGCCTGTGCCACTGTGCCGTCAATTCCCGCTGCCCCACGCGGTGCAAAAGTATCCACACCATCAAAAGGCAGCCCCACCAACGACATATCGCGGATAGGGTTCGATGCACCAATAACGCAAGCATCCCCCACTGCTAAGGTGTCCGCAACCGCCGCCGCAACATGCAAACCAGTAAACCCATGCTCAGGGTTTTCCAATACTTCGCGGACAGTATCACCGCCCATTCGCGCGGCACCCGCAGTGATCTTCATCCAATCTTTCGATGGCTTTCCAGTCACTTTTATTCGGCTGCCGATGCGCGCCGCGTCTACCCGCGGATTGGTCACATTATTGGTGCGCGAAAGCACAATAAGATCGACATCAGGGTCATTGAGCAACGCCAGCACCCCGCGGTGCAAGGTTGGGTGCCCCACAACAATTACCTGTTCAACACGGGTATTGACCACATAGTTATTAGCTGAGACTTGCTCGTGCCGGAAAATATCCGCAGCCGCCGGATGCACCGGATAATACGGCGCAGGTGCGGTTGGTTCAGCAATAGTGGGGACATCTTCGAGACCTTCTACTGCCCAAGCACCGTCACCGGCAATCACCAAAGTATTGCGCGAGAGATCAACATCTACCTCTCCATGATTTACCAGCCGTGGCAACGGCGCACGTTGCTGAGTGAAATCCGTTGGAGCGTCTACCAGGTCATCCTCAACCAGCGGTACATCCAATGCCACGTTAATGTGCACTTGCCGGTCAGTAGTAAACCGCTCTGCTAGAAGAGGAATCTGCGACCGATCATCAATATGAGTCGTCGCTGCATATATGCCAAAAATTCCTTGCTGATCGATAGTCTGCGATGCCCCCGTACCTACGAGGCGCGCCGGCCGATCCGCGCTGATGACTGCCAACGGAACGTCCGAATAGTAGGACTCCACCACCGCCGGTAGAGCATTCGCAACCGCAGTACCCGAAGTCATTATCACCGCCACGTGCCGCTTGGTCACCCGAGCCAAGCCTAATGCAAAAAACGCTGCACCACGCTCATCGATGCGCGTGTGCACCCGTAGATCCTTCCGCGCCAGCACAGCCAATGACAAGGGGGAATTACGCGAACCAGGGCAAATAACAACGTCAGTGACGTGGCGAGAAAGCTGCGCGGCAACCGCAGTTGCCAATTCAGTGGAATTAGACATAAAACCTACAATCTCATCGGTGGAAAAGAGTGTTAAAGATTGTTAAAGATTGTTAAAGACAAGCGAGCAGGAACACTACTACTGTGGTAGCGGCTGTGGCTCGCCTTGTGCACCGGAGTTCGGAGCAAGCAAGCCATCAATCAGGTCACGGACATTATTAGCACCGTCTTGGAACTCTGGCGGTACGGAAATCGCAGGCTCACCGAAGTTTTCAGTGACCGTCGTGGTGGCAGTGGTGGTCTCCGTTACTGTTTGAGTCTCAGTCTCCCTGATGGTTTGAGTCACAGGTGCGGGAGGGACGCGGTTGGCATCGGCAGCTGCTGAGCGCCACAAAAAGAACATGGCACCTGCGGCAATTAAGGCAAGCGCGGCAATAGCTCCGAGCGCACCTGCCCACCCATTAGAGGTGCTGCGTACCGGTTGTTCTGGGACGCTATATCCTTGTTGCGGATAGCTACCGGTTGGGGGTTGGATTTCCGGGTCGAATTCTCCAGGAAAGTACTGGCGCGGTTTTTCAGTCATGCACCCATCTTAGTGCTTGAGGTGTGCTAAACACATGCGCAACCGCTCGATCCACCACTCTCGGCGCTCGGGCGCACACGCTAAGTCCGTTACGCGATCCATATCCGGTTCCACGGGCGCAAACTTAATATGCCCATCCCGAACTTGGTATTGCTCACTGACGTCTTCCTTAAACAACGACCCCGTGGCTAAGCCGGCGGCGGCAGGAGTGACGTCTATATCTTCATCATCAATGATCTTGGGCAACGCAGCTACCGTCGCCAGCCCCATGGAAATCCCCACTGCGGTATCCAAAGCAGATGCAACGGTGATGTCCATGTGTTTTGCACGCAACTGCCGCGCCAAATCCAGTGTTGCACGCACACCACCGAGCGGCGCGGGCTTGACCACTGCTACGTCAGCGGCATTGAGCTGTGCCACCTGCATTGGATCGGTAACTTTTCGGATGGATTCATCGGCAGCTACGCGCACGAAAAGGCCTCGGCGCATGAGTTGCGAGCGGACATCGGCAAGCTCTTGTGCGGTTGCACATGGTTGTTCGATGTAATCTAACGGCATCAGCGCTTGGGCTGCCTCCACTGCTTCAGCAACGCTCCAACCGCCGTTTGCATCCACACGCAATACCGGCGCGTACCCGGCGCGCGCGACTTGCTCCCGCACCGCGGCGACCCGCGCGACGTCATCGGCAAGGCTTTGACCTGGCTCCGCAACCTTAATTTTCCAGGTCCGGCAGCCTGGATACCGCGCCATTACCTCTGGGACTCGTTCTGCAGCAATCGCGGGGATTGTTCCGTTGACCTCAATATCCGTGCGCACCGGCGCAGGGAACCCGACGAAGGCCGCCTCTAATCCTGCACGCAGCCAGTGTGCTGCCTCCGCGACCGGATATTCCAGAAAAGGCGCGAACTCCCCCCACCCCGCTGGACCTGCAATAAGTGCAGCTTCCCGATGCATCACACCCCGAAACCTCACCGCCAACGGCAAACTCACGACGTGTAGCCGCTCAATAATGTCATCAACGTCTAACTGCGCAATGCAATCATCTACCATTGTGCGGTTGATATCCGGGGAGCCGAGTTCAGTCATGGTTTCAAGACTAACAAGGTGGGTTTTAATGTAGGTTTTTCAGGGCGATCCCCTGTAGCCAATTTCCCCGCCAATGGCAGTGTCTCTTGTCTGCGACTGGTGAGAATCTGTACCCGCTAAGATGCTGTTATGGCTTATTCAACGTCGCAACCTTTTGATCCTTCCCAGTGGCGCAGGGTAGAGGGTTTTGATGACCTCACGGATATCACATATCACCGCCACGTGGGTGACGGGCGTGCCCACGGCATTGTGCGCATTGCCTTTGACCGACCCGAGGTTCGCAATGCATTCCGCCCGCATACAGTCGATGAGCTCTACCGCGTCTTAGACCACGCGCGGCGCACCCCTGACGTGGGCACAGTACTTTTGACAGGCAACGGCCCCAGTAAAAAAGATGGCGGCTGGGCATTTTGCTCCGGTGGTGACCAGCGCATTCGCGGCCGCTCTGGTTACCGCTACGCAGATGGTGAAACCGCGGACACCGTTGATGTTGCTAGGGAAAAAGTTGAAGGCGGCCGGCTGCACATCCTAGAAGTTCAGCGGCTGATTCGCACCATGCCCAAGGTTGTCATTGCCGTGGTCAATGGCTGGGCGGCGGGCGGTGGACACTCACTACACGTTGTTTGCGACCTGACCATCGCCTCCCGCGAGGAAGCCCGTTTCAAGCAAACCGATGCTGACGTTGGCTCCTTCGATGCAGGTTACGGCTCCGCCTACTTGGCAAAGATGGTGGGCCAGAAGTTTGCGCGGGAAATTTTCTTCCTTGGCCGCACCTACGATGCCGAGACCATGCAGCGCATGGGTGCCGTCAACATCGTTGCCGACCACGCTGAACTTGAAAATGAGGCAATCCAAGTCGCACGGGAAATCAACACCAAGTCACCTACTGCCCAACGCATGTTGAAATTTGCGTTCAACCTCACCGACGATGGCATGGTTGGCCAGCAAGTCTTCGCAGGCGAAGCCACCCGCTTGGCTTATATGACCGATGAAGCAGTTGAAGGCCGCGACTCCTTCCTGCAAAAACGTGAGCCCAACTGGGATGACTTCCCCTACTATTACTAGCTACCTACTAGGTTCCTACGCATAGACCGCCAAAGCGCACTCACGGCTTAACGGATGTCAGTTTCCCAGTCGCAATCCAGCCCCCGCTTAGCAAAGGTTTGATAAGCCAATTCGGTGGCGTCCTCGATTGCGCTGGTCACGTCTTGACCGTTTGCCCGAAATACCAATCGCGTTGATTCCTTCCTATCTGCACTACCACGAATATCTGGCTCGTCCTTCTTATCGACGTCATAGACACACCACCCACCGCGCCCGTAGCACTGTGGTGAGAATTCCCGCAACGACCGTAAGAACTCGCGGGTGGCTTCATACGCCCCCACACCACTTACGGTCAGCGTTACCTCCACCCCGCATTGTTCCTCTTCCACGCGCGTAAAAAAGTCATAGTCCATCTGGTACGTAGACATACCGCGTTACTTCCTTTGCCCAACTATGTTCCCTAGATAGCTAATCTGTCACGTTTCCGCACAAATACTGAAACCGTGTCAGATTAAGGGGGTCTATTCTAACAAAGTGCAGTTAGACGCCGATTTTAATAGTTTTACCTTCAGAATATGACTGGAGTAGAACAGAATTCTCAAGGCGCGCGCCAAGTATCCCCGGCGCGTGGGGTGGGGTTGGATACCATCGTGATGTGGCTAAAGTTCTTCATCCCCTGTCTGTATCATTGGTTGATCCCACGGCTATCTTGCCGGATTTGGAGGCGGCTATTGCTGGTGAGAAAGCGTTTTTGCCGGTGCCAGCGGAAGATCCCACTAAGGCGATGTTGTTGCGTAATACGTAACGTGTGTGAGAATAATTTGCTAGTGTTATTGCGCTAGTGGTTC
>JAXFXA010000049.1:0-52498 GCA_034091885.1 Corynebacterium sp. | reverse complement strand
GGTTGCCGAGGCTGAACTAGGTGGCGATGTAGCCGAAGCTCTTGCTATTGGCTCTGCACGTGGCGCGCGTGGAAACTCTGGAATTGTTCTCTCCCAAGTGTTGAGAGCCGTTGCGGATTCAACAGTTAATTCAGTGATCACTGCAGAAGATATTGTGGAGTCCTTAGTCCTAGCAGTTGAATTGGTTGACAAAGCAATTGCCCAACCTGTGGAAGGCACCGTGGTTACGGTCTTGCGCGCTGCTGCCCATGGGGCACAAGCCTTCGTAGAGACAGAGCACAGCAGTACCACCAGCGTTAACCTTTTAGGTGTTATAGATGCCGCGGTATCTGCAGCACGCGTTGCTTTGGAAAATACCCCTTCGCAACTAGAGGCATTGCGCGCGGCTGGTGTCGTGGACGCCGGCGGGGCAGGGTTGGTGATTTTGCTGGAGTGTTTAGACCAGGAAGCTCGTGGCACGTATGCTCCCGTCGCGTTACCAGTTCCTGTAACCGAGCACGAGCTGGAAGTTGTATTTGCTTTCGTCGGTGATATTGAAGCCCTAAAAATAGCGATATCTGATTTGGGCGATAGCCTTGTCACCGCCCGCGTCCACAGCACACGCACAAATCACCAGCCCGAGCACGCTGCGGGCAGTGAGGATATCGCGGTGGGTGAAGATACCGAGAACGCATGTGCGGAATATACAGTGCACATGCACAGCCGCCAGACCGGAAAGGTCATTGAGACTGCATATCAACTTGGCCAAGTAAGCAACATCCGCTTGGAAGTCTTGCCGGATCACGCAACAGGTCCAGAAAGCCCAAAAGTGAAGGACTCTTCTAAGAGGAAACAAGGCAGAGTTCTCGTCGCTGCCACCGAGGGCGCGCTCGATGACACGTTTCGATCTATGGGAGCGACAGTTGTTCCGTCCGCAGAAATTGCGCAGGGAGATAGCTCAGATATTTTCATTGGAGATATCGTTGCCATTAATACCGGTGCAGTGCGGGTGGTTCCCGCTACAAGCACCGTGTCCATGTTGGCAGCGATGAGTGTGTATGCCCCAAGTATTGCTATTGACGATCAAGTAATGGCCATGCGGGAGGTAACCGCGGCGATGCGTGTTGATACTCCAGGCAGTCAGTCGTGGGAAGCCATTGCTGCCACGTGTGTAGATCTTCTGCGCGGTGGAGGGGAGCTCATTACTATCTTGAGCGAGATGGATATTGACGTGAAACGTTTAGAAGAATACTTGGGTGTGGAGATCACTCTCGTACGTGTAACTGGCGTAGATACTGAGATTGGTGTGGAGTAGCAATGCTAGGTCTGGCAGATACACGGCCACTTACTAAGGTTCTGCCGGCCAAAGTTGCGGCTGCTATAACGCGGGCGTGGGGTTATCGGACCTGCGGAGAATTTGTCACGTTTCACCTGCCTCGGCATTACCTCAAACAAAGTCAAGGAATGGCGGAGATTGGTGAAAACGCATCGATTACCGGAACCATCACCAATGTCTCAACCCGCCACACGACGCGGGGAGAGATCTTTGCCGCAACCATTGATAACCACGTTGAAGCCGTATTCTTCGGTGGATGGCAACGCCACTCCCTGCAGGTAGGAACGCACGCTTTTTTTGTGGGCAAACTCGGGACTTTTAACAATCGTTTGCAACTGCAGCACCCGGATTTCCTCATCCTAAACGGGGAATCAATTGCCAAGCGTTTTAGCGGGCACTTGAAGGCTATTAATGAAGTCGTAGACATCGAAAAGCTCATCAACCAAAGCCTTTGGTTGCCCATTTATCCGGCTACATCGACCCTGCGCACTTGGACAATCATGGGGGCAATCCACCTTATACTGTCTTCGCGGCCAGAAGCCCCAGATCCCTTTCATGTTTTGCCCCTTTCATTTGACCGCGCGCTAAGAACAGCCCACGCGCCGGGTCCTGCGGGAGCCGATGAGGCGTTGGCTGCGTTGAAATACTATGAAGCCTTTAGCGTTGGATTGGTCATGAATCTGCGCAAGCGGGATTCGTCGCAGTGGCGGGCGCACCCACTGCCAGCATGTGCAGATGGGTTTAAGCACGCCATGGTGGAGGCTTTGCCGTACTCGTTGACCGCGGGACAACGGCGCGTGGAAGCAGAGATCGCCAGCGATATCACAGGGAACGCTCCCATGATGCGGCTTCTGCAAGGAGAAGTTGGGTCCGGAAAAACAGTGGTTGCCGTTTTAGCAATGCTGCAGGCCGTTGATCAAGGAAAACAAGCAGCACTGCTCGCCCCCACAGAAGTTCTAGCGCACCAGCATGCACGATCTATTTCGCAATTGCTTCCCACAGGAGTGAATTTGGTGGTGCTATCGGGGTCTATGAAAACAGCTGAGAAGCGCAAGGCTTTGTTGGATATCGTGTCTGGAGAAGCAGACATTGTGGTGGGAACTCACGCGATTATCCAAGATAGCGTTGAGTTTTTTGATCTAGCTATGGTGGTCATCGACGAACAACACCGCTTTGGCGTGGAACAGCGCGAACAGCTACGCACAAAAGCACGTGATGGATTTTTCCCGCACACTCTTGTTATGACAGCCACCCCCATTCCGCGCACGGTTGCAATAACTGTGTTTGGTGATTTGGAAATCTCCGCGCTGACTGAGCTTCCTCGTGGCAGGCAACCTATCCAGACCACCGTGGTGCCTGAGGCAAAAGGCCGTTGGGTGCAGCGAGCGTGGGAGCGTATTCAAGAAGAAATTGAGAATGGCAGACAAGCATATATTGTGTGCCCGCGCATCGACGGCGAAGGCGGGGTAGTAGACATGACGCGGTATCTGCAGACGGGACCACTGGCTCAGTGTTCTATTGCTTCGCTGCACGGGCGAATGGAAGACAAAGATGCGGTAATGGAACAGTTTGGTCGCGGTGAGATTGATGTGCTTGTTTCCACGACGGTGATTGAAGTCGGCGTTGACGTGCCTAATGCCACCGTGATGATGATTCGAGAAGCTGAAAACTTCGGGGTAAGCCAGCTCCACCAGTTGCGCGGGCGCGTTGGCCGCGGTGGAAATGCGTCGTTGTGCCTGCTGCATACGATGACAGAGTCAGGCAGTGCCGCTTATCTTCGCTTAGAAGAAGTAGCCCACACCACGTCCGGATTCGCTCTGGCAGAGTTGGACATGAAATATCGACATGAGGGTGATGTTTTTGGAACAAGACAATCGGGCCGTTCAGGGCTGTTGAGACAGGTGAGCATCAAAGATGATGCGGATATCATCGAAAAGGCTTACTCAGATGCCACAGGTGTGGTGGCGCGAGACCCACAGAGTGCTCTTGATGCAACGGCTGAGGTGCGTCGCTTAGAGCAGGAGTACCTGCAGAAAGCATAAAAATGTTAATATCCGGTGCAGTTACGGCTAATGCGAGAAGTTGGAAAGAGGGCGTACGATGACCCGAATTATTGCTGGTGAAGCGCGGGGAAGAACCATTAAGGTCCCCAGTGCAGGCACGCGACCGACCTCAGATCGTGCGCGGGAGGGCCTTTTTTCTTCGTTAAACGTTAGGTGGGGTTTCCAAGGCTCACGAGTGTTGGATCTCTTTGCTGGTTCGGGGGCTTTAGGGCTAGAAGCTGCTAGCCGAGGCGCAGAGGAGGTCGTGCTAGTCGATGATTCTGCAGAGGCCATTTCTTGTATCAAAAACAACATCGAGGTGGTGCGCCACCCACGTACTTCAGTGGCAGCGATGAAAGCCAGCACCTATTTGGCAAGTGCACCGCGTCATCACTTTGACATGGTGTTGGCGGATCCGCCGTATGCTTTTGATGAGGTTGCAGACCTCATCGCAGCCATTGAGCCAGTGCTTGCCGATGACGCCATCGTCGTCCTTGAACGCCACGTTGATTCACCCGAGCCAGAGTGGCCAGAAGGATTTACTCCTACCACCCAGAAGTTGAAAAAGCGCACCTATGGCATTGCGCGAATGGATATGGCTATTTTCCACCGAGCAGACATGCACGACAATGAGGCTGGTCAGCAAAGAGAAGAGGAGAAGGACAATGACTAAGGCGGTTTGCCCAGGCTCTTTTGACCCAGTGACGCTGGGACACGTTGATATTTTTACCCGCGCGTCCGAATTATTTGATGAGGTCGTCATTCTGGTCACCGGCAATCCAGCAAAGAAGTCTGGACTGTTTAGCATTCCAGAGCGCGTGGAAATGATTGAAAGCGTTATCGATCTCCCTAACGTCACGGTTGACTGTTGCGCCGGTTTGTTGGTTGATTACACTACCGAGCACGGCATCGATGCGATTGTCAAAGGTCTACGTTCCTCCTTGGACTATGAATATGAGCTGCCGATGGCACAGATGAACCGTCGATTGAGTGGAATCGACACCGTATTGTTATTGACAGACGAGAAGTACGGTTATATTTCTTCCTCTTTAACCAAGGAGGTGGCTAAATACGGTGGCGACATCACTGGATTATTCCCAGGAAACGTAGGGGATGCAGTGTTAGCAAAGTTTAAGGAAAGCGAACTTTAGAAACAGTCCACCGTGGGATTTAGCCGGAGAAAAATAAACAATACGTGCCGCCGCAGCAAGCACGTATTGTTTTTCTTGTCATAGCCACAGCGGGTGCGCTAGCTGCCGTTATCCGAGGTCTTGGATAAAAACTCCTGTGTACGCGCTTGTGTGGGGTGCAAGAGTACTTGCTCAGGGGAGCCTTGCTCCACGACGGAACCGTCAGCCATAAATACCACCCGGTCTGCTACTTCTCGCGCAAAATCCATCTCATGGGTAACAACAATCATGGTCATGCCCGAGGCCGCCAAACCGCGCATCACACGCAACACGTCGCCGACAAGCTCGGGATCTAGGGCGGAGGTAGGCTCATCGAAAAGCATGAGCTTCGGCTCCATAGCAACGGCGCGAGCAATGGCCACGCGTTGTTGTTGCCCACCGGAAAGCTGCACAGGATATGCATCTGCCTTATGAGCTAGGCCAACCATATCGAGCAGCTCCATTGCCCTTTTCTTCGCCTGTGCAACTGGTTGCTTTTTAACGTGAACGGGCGCTTCAATAATGTTTTCTAACACGGTGCGGTGGGAAAACAGATTAAACTGCTGGAACACCATACCTATGTCTTGGCGCTGAATACTGGCTTCCCGCTCAGAAATCTCATAGAGTACGCCATCGCGTTCACGGTAGCCAATAATCTGCCCATCGACGTACAAACGACCAGCAGAAATCTTCTCCAGGTGATTAATACACCGCAATAGCGTTGACTTACCGGAACCAGAAGGGCCGATAAGGCAACAGACCTCGCCGGGTTGAACTTCTAAAGAAACACCCTTAAGCACGTCAAGCTGTCCAAAGGACTTGTAGATGTTGTCTGCGAACACCATAGGGGTCATGTAAGTAGCCTCCTGTAGTTAAAGTTGTGCTCGGCCGAAGCTAAGAGCGGGGTTGGGGCTTGCGGTTAGAGATGGTGACATTACGGGGAATCGTTCCTTCCGCGTCCGCGAGTGCTGCCAGCTGCCGGGACGATAGCTCGCGGGTGGCACCGCGCTCGAAGTGCTTTTCCAAATAGTATTGTCCCACCATGAAGACGGAGGTGATGGCAAGGTACCAGGTAGCCGCGACCATAAGCAGCGGAATAGGCTCAAATAACGCGGCGGAAATATCGGTGGCCCGACCAAATATTTCATTGGTATAAGGGATAGCAACGACCAGCGAGGATGTCTTTAGCAAGGAAATAAACTCGTTGCCGGTGGGCGGAATGATAATACGCATTGCTTGGGGGAGCACGGTGCGGCGCATTGTCATCCACCAGTTCATTCCCAGCGCAGTGGATGCTTCCTTTTGGCCCTCTGGTACAGATGAGATACCAGAACGGACAATTTCTGCCATGTATGCGGCCTCGTTTAGTCCCAACCCTACAACAGCCAGCAGGAATGCACTGGATAGGACGGCGTCTAAGGAGATATGAGTAAAGCCGAGATTAATGGATTGATATAGCGCACCCAACAAGCCCCAAAAGACCAATTGGACATAGATAGGCGTGCCGCGGAAAATCCACAGAAAAGCCCACGACACTGCTCGTAGAACGGGGTTGGGGCTCATGCGCAGCACTGCTAGAAGTACGCCACCAATTACGCCGAGGATCATGGCCAAAAGCGTAATGGCAATGGTGTTGAGTGCGGCGAGAGCGATACGCGTATCCAAAAGATACTGGAAGTAAATATCCCACCCGTAGGCATCATTGCGGGCAGCGCTAAAAATAAACATGGCAGCAAGTGCCACGATGATGGCGGCAAAGACCCAGCGCCATGGGTGGCGGAGCGGACGAGCCTCAATTGCACGAGGCTGCGAGTCCTTCTCATCCTTTTCGCGGGTGTGCATACCGAACTGGTTAGGTACGTTGTGTGGTTCCAGACTCATCGTAGAGGCCTTTCATTAATCATCGCGTGTTCTACTAGTCCTTCTTCAATGCCCCATTGGCTAAGGATGCGTTGATACTCACCGGTTTCAATAAGGTGTTGAAGTGCAGCGGCCATCGCACGGCCCAGTGCGGAGTCTTTGGGGACAGCGAAGCCGTAGGGGGCGGCATCGAAAAGCTCGCCTACTAGCTCTAAGCGTCCATCGGAGCGATTGACTGCATACGCTGTGACTGGGGAGTCAGCGGAAAAGGCGTCTGCACGGTTGGTCATGGCTGCGAGCGCAGCATTATCCGAGGAGTCGTAGCTTAAAACTGTCATGTCGCCGTCGCAAGCAGCAGCCTTGGGACGAACGTCATCGGTTTCGGAAACGGTGGTGCGCTGCACCGCCACAGTCAAGCCACAAGGGTTGTCTGGGTTGACATCAATGTCGGAATCAGTAGGTTTCGCCCATTGGATGCCTGCATAAAGGTAGTCAATGAAATCAAAATTCTGGCGGCGTTCTTCGTTATCGGTGAACCCAGACACTCCGGCATCTACTTGCCCACTTTGGACGGAGGGCAGAATCAACGCAAAATCCTGTTCGACTGCACGGAACTCAAGTCCCATTACCGCCGCGACCGCACGTGCTAGATCGATCTCCATTCCGACGATGTTGCCCTTGTCATCTTTAAACTCGAATGGCGCGAAGGGGGGATTGGAACCTACCGTCAATACGCCGTCTGCGTCGTTGTATAGGGCAGCAATTTCCGGTACTTCCGCAGGGATAATTTCCTGCCAGCCTTCAGGGTGAGCGGGCTCGACATTGGTGACGCACGATGCCAGCGTGGCAGCGACCATGAGGGGTAACGCAGCAATAGCTTGCCGATGCCCCCGTCGCCTCCAACCAGCTCTCTTCGAGGTGATAATTGTGTTGTGCATGAGTAAGTAAGTTTTTCTGTATGTAGTGTGCTACCGCATTCGTGAAAAATCATTCGCGGTGGCTTGTTTGAGTGCCTAAGCGAGTCTGTTTGGCTATCCGAGCATCTATCACGATGAAGAATCCAACAATTGCTGCCCCGAGAAGCATGAGCCCGATGATCACACTTGAGCTCGCGTCTTGGATCTCACCCCACGGCCATAGCGCGCGTAGTGATCCGAGCATAGAACCTGACATTGCTGCCAAAGTAGGTCCACGATGCTTATCCAGCAGGAACTCTAGCACCCTAATAAAGGCAGCCAACCCGGAAAGAGCCCCTATAGCAAAGACAGCTATGACTACAAGATCTTTTTGTGACACCGCCGCAATAATGAAGTGATACATCCCGAATGTCAGCAAAATGAGTGAACCGGATACACCCGGCAAAATCAACGCGCAGATGGCGAAGGCTGCCGCAAAGAATACAACGATCAATGGGGGATCCATTATCGGTTCAGAGGTAAAACTTGTGACAGTGAAAATCACGATGGCCGCAATTGCAGCGACCGCCCAATTGGACTTGGTGCGCAGTTGTGGGGAGTTCATCATGGATATAGGCACGATGATAGACACCGCGACCATGCCAAAAAATAATGCGCGCGATGCAGAAACTTCGTTATCAACGAACCCGTGCAAGAGGGACGAAAGGCTGAACACCGCAGTGAACATTCCTGCTGCGACGCAGGCTAGAAACAACCACTCAACCTTGTGAAAACGACCCTTGAATAGATAATTTCCATTGTGCAGCGCACGTTCGTAGATGCCGATGGTAAGCGCAACAGTGCCGCCTGAGATTCCCGGTACTAACTCTGCTGCACCGATGAGTCCGCCACGGAGAAAATTAAGAATGTAATGCATAAAATCCTGGGTTGTTCTAGGTGAGGTTTTTCCCCAATGCTTGAACTAGCGGCTTAGGAAGGCAAAAGACCCATCAGAGAAAAATGTGGAAGGTGAGGGGCAATAAAGCTGCCGTAGATCGAGCCCAATACCATCCAGACACCCAGTGCGATAGCGAGATCAATGAAGAAATCTTGTGCAGGATCTCCCGTGATGCCGATAACGCTAGAGTTTTCTCCCTGGTTTGTCTTTTTCCCAGTTGCTTTATTGGAGCTGGCTGTCAACTCAGAAGAAGCCTTATTGTTGTTTCCCTCCGCAGAACCAACAGCTGCAGAAAGCTCGCCCAAGTTCTCTTGTGCATTAGCGATGCTGACAGGGGACATGACGAGAGCTGCTGCGGTAGCAAGCGCGAGTACACGGCGACGAATCATCGAAAACTCCTTGATTAGTTAATTCGTGAAAAGGAAAAATAAACCTTAAACCTCATTAACTATAAACGTGCCAGGGGCGGAATACGTTATTCTCGCCTCTGCTTCACCTCGAAGATAGGGCCGGCACTTAGGAGCTTTGGGTGAATCTTGCAGCGGATTGGATGGCTCAATTACCCGCAGACGCTGTCAGTCACTGGACGAAACTTCTGGTTGGACCTTTCTGTCAACGAGCAAGACAAATTCCTCAAACTTACTCTCGATGAGCGTGCACAGTACATGACCCAAGCACGCCAAGAAGAACGAAAACGGCAAGAAAAACAACGTCAGGCTCAAGCTGAAAAGAAGCGTGAGGAAGAAGAACGTAAGCGTCAGGAAGAAGACCACAAAGCTGAAGAACGCAAGAAAGCCGAGCAACTAGCAGTACAACAGCGCAAAGAGGCCGAACATCTGCGTAAGTGTGTGCTGCTTTGATTGGAAGAAGCTAGTCGGTTTCGTTCAGAAGATCTCTGAGGGAGATGCGATAGCCGTCGTCGTCTTGTTTGGCGCGTTTGAGTGCAGCTGCGTCGAGTTCATCTTCGATTGCTTCGAGCAATTCGAGGTCTTCGAAGGGAATGATAGCGGCGGTTGGTTTGCCGTTGCGGGTGATGGTAATTCTGTCTTTTCCGTGGTGCGAACGGTTTATATATTCCCCTAGGTGCCCGCGGAGTTTTGCTAGTGGGATGCTGGTGGTCATGGGCGCTCTCCTTTGGTTTACGGATAGCATTAACGCATAATGTCCAAAGTGTACAAGATGTACAGATAGTACTTTTTGAAAGGGTGGGGCCATGGCGGCGAAGTATTCAATCGCTGGCTAATGAGCCTCGACCAGACGGAGTTAAGAAACTTAAAGGAACTGATGACGGTTACAGAGTACGAGTCGGAGAGTGCAGAATTCTGTACACAATTTCAGACTTTGAAGTCACCATCCATATCTACGGGGTAGGAACTAGACAGAATGCCTACTAGGTTCACAATGCGAAGAGACCAGACCTGTAGTGACCCGAGATTAGTTCCTAGATATTTGTTCTGCGTCAGTAATCATCCGATTAGAAGTGGTGATGTAAATCTGGCTAAGTCATTTGCTATAGACAATGCTGGCGTATTGCGCCCCTTCGGCGGAGTGGTTAATCAGACCTCAGCCTGGTTAACGCGCTGAACGTTTTGATGCTTAGTCCTCGTGTGCCCCTTAAAATGAAAAGGGGAAATTCAAAACAAAACCCCGCCAACCTGCAAATTTGCAGCGTAGCGGGGTGTAAATGGTGCCCTTGGTGAGACTCGAACTCACACTGAACGGGTTTTGAATCCGTTGCCTCTGCCAATTGGGCTACAAGGGCTTGTAAGGAAATAATAGCGCATGGGGTTCGCGAAAATAAAATCGCCACGTCTATGCTGGTATTCGTGACTTCAAAGCTACTTCTGATTGATGGCCATTCCATGGCCTTTCGTGCTTATTACGCACTGCCCGTGGAAAAGTTCCAAACCTCGGGAGGACAACACACCAACGCGGTGTATGGATTCTTATCCATGTTGTCGTCCTTGCTTAGCGATGAGAAGCCGGATTCCATTGCCGTGGCCTTTGACGTGGGGCGTAAGACTTTCCGCACGGATATGTTCCCCGAATACAAGGCGCAAAGGGAAGCGGCACCGGAAGAATTCAAAGGTCAAGTGACCATTATTCGGGAGGTGTTACAGCAGGCGGGGATTACCACTTTGTCGCAGGAGAACTTTGAAGCCGATGACATTGTTGCTACGTTGGCCACCCAAGCTAGCGCGGCAGGCGAGTTTGAGACCATCATTGTTACTGGTGACAGGGATTATCTGCAGCTTGTTAATGACTCCACCACGGTGTTATATCCCATGCAGGGAGTTTCTAAGTTGCATCGGTTTACACCGGCAGCGGTGGAAGAGAAATATGGGCTTACGCCTAGCCAATATCCGGATTATGCAGCTTTGCGTGGAGATAATTCAGATAACTTACCCGGTGTGCCTAAAGTCGGTGAGAAAACCGCTTTGAAATGGATTTTGGCATATGGAAACTTAGAGAACTTGCTCGATAATGCCGACGAGATTAAAGGCGTGGTTGGGCAAAACTTGCGGGACCGCCTTGCTCAAGTCCGCCTTAATCGCGAATTGACGCAGATGATAACGGACATGGATCTGGAGGTCGGTCCGTCCGATTTGGACTTCGGGGAAGTGGAAGCCGCGGACATCGCCAAGCTTTTTGATGAATTGGAATTTGGAGTGGGGCTTCGCGAGCGACTTCTGGCTGCCTTGCCCAATGTTGCAACTGATAAGCCTGCAGATACAGTTGAAAGTGTCACCGAATCCACGCAATCGCTTCAGCAGTGGTTGAACGGCAAGACTGGCGTGGCGGTGTTTGTTCAAGGAAACGCGCAGCCTGGTAGGGGAGATGCCACCGCTATTGCGCTGGTAGATAGCGAGCGCACCGGTCTTGAATTTGCTATGGATGATCTTTCTCCAGACGAGGAGAAAATCCTCTTTGCTTGGTTGGAGAGTGATTCGCCCAAGTTTTTTCATGAGGCCAAGGCCGCGTTCCACATGCTTGCCGGTCGCGGTGTCATAATTGGCGGAATTGCCCACGATACTTCTATCGCCGCATATGTTCTGCGACCGGGGCAACGCACTTATGAGCTTTCCGATGTTGCCCAGCGTCACCTGCGTACCTCGTTACCTGCGGACGCTGGTTTGCTAGAATCTGCTGCCGCCATCATGGAATTGAGCGCGGCGCTAACCCAAGCGCTGCAAGAAATTGATAGCTACCAACTCTATGCTGAACTTGAGCTGCCTCTAGTAGGCATCCTCGCGCGTATGGAACACGTGGGAATCGCAGTCGATGCCGATGTGCTAAACCAGCAGCTTGAAACATTTGCTCACCAAGTTGCCCAACAAGAAGATGCCGCCCGTGAGCTCGCCGGTGATCCACAACTCAATCTCAACTCGCCGAAGCAACTGCAGACAGTTTTGTTTGACACGCTTGAGTTGCCCAAGACCAAGAAAACAAAGACGGGCTATTCCACAGCAGCTAAGGAGATTGAGCAACTAGCTGTCAATCACCCGCATCCTTTCCTTGACCACCTTTTGGCGCACCGTGAGTATCAAAAGCTCAAGACTACGTTGGAGGGGTTAATTAAGACCGTGCAGCCGGATGGCCGAATCCATACGACGTTTAATCAGACCGTTGCCTCCACAGGACGATTGTCATCGGCGGATCCGAATCTGCAAAACATTCCCGTGCGTACTGAAGCAGGTCGGACCATCCGCTCTGCCTTTGTAGTTGGCGAAGAATACGAAACCCTGTTGACTGCAGACTATTCACAGATTGAGATGCGAGTAATGGCCCATCTGTCACAAGATGCCGGCCTTATCGAGGCGTATCAACAAGGAGAAGACCTACACAATTACGTGGGATCGCGAGTCTTTGACGTGCCGGTTGAAGCGGTGACACCTGAGTTGCGTCGCCGTGTTAAGGCAATGTCTTATGGTTTGGTCTACGGGTTATCAGCTTTCGGTCTATCGCAGCAGCTCAACATACCTGCGGGCGAAGCCAAGCACATTATGGAAGCTTATTTTGAGCGGTTTGGCGGAGTAAAGAAGTACCTCGATGAGGTAGTTGATAAAGCACGCTTGGATGGTTATACCTCGACTGTGTTTGGCCGTCGACGTTACTTGCCGGAGCTGACTTCCGATAACAGACTGGCGCGTGAGAATGCCGAGCGAGCTGCACTCAATGCCCCTATTCAAGGTACAGCCGCCGATATTATTAAGGTAGCGATGATTCGCGTGGACGCCGCTTTGTCTGAGTTTAAATCGCGGGTCCTATTGCAGGTTCACGATGAACTGGTGGTCGAAGTAGCCCCAGGCGAGTTGGAACACGTACAAGCTATCGTGGAACGAGAAATGGACAGCGCTATCACACTGAGCGTGCCACTGGAAGTCAGTGCAGGTACTGGCCAAAACTGGGATGAGGCTGCCCACTAGGGTTGCTTTCGCTAGAGCTTTGCTGACTCTAGGTGGTGCCCACCGGTAGGTTGCCCCACCTAGAGTCCGCTACTTACATCGATGAATTCTGCGTGTGCAGCGACATCAAAGGGAAGGCATCCAAAAGCTAGGATGCAGATGCCCAGAAGTATGCAGACAACCGCGGCAACAGTATCGGTATAGGGCAATGCTTAAGTATAGCGTGTTAAAATTTGCGTCGAGAGCTGCGCAGATGTAGCATTGACTCCGCGTGTCTATGCCTATGAGGGGAACAATCACAATAGGAGGGGTTGTCTCACTTCATACGGTGAGATCACAGTTGGCTGAGCTGCTTTAGATTTCGGCTTATCCTGTATGGCTTCGCTGAAAGAGCAAGTCTGCGGCGATTGAAAGTGAGAGACGCGTTTATGTCCACATACGATCTCCTATGTTTATTCGGAGCAAATCTAAATATGCCCACTTCTAACATCCCTCAGGTAGCGATCAACGACATCGGTACCGCTGAGGATTTCCTCGCAGCTGTTGACGCAACCATCAAGTACTTCAACGATGGCGACATCGTCGAAGGTACCGTGGTAAAGGTCGACCATGACGAGGTATTGCTCGACATTGGATACAAGACCGAAGGTGTTATCCCTTCGCGCGAGCTGTCCATCAAGCACGACGTCGACCCAGATGAGGTCGTCGAGGTCGGCGATCAGATCGACGCTTTGGTTCTTACTAAGGAAGACAAAGAAGGCCGTCTGATCCTGTCCAAGAAGCGCGCACAGTACGAGCGTGCTTGGGGCGCTATTGAAGAGCTGCAGGCAAAGGAAGAGCCAGTTACCGGTACCGTTATCGAGGTTGTCAAGGGCGGCCTGATTCTGGACATCGGACTGCGCGGCTTCTTGCCAGCATCCCTCGTTGAAATGCGTCGCGTACGTGACCTAGAGCCTTACATTGGCCAAGAGCTGGAAGCTAAGATCATCGAGCTCGACAAGCAGCGTAACAACGTTGTTCTGTCCCGCCGTGCATTCCTTGAGCAGACCCAGTCTGAGGTACGCTCTGAGTTCCTGCACCAGCTGCAAAAGGGCCAGGTACGCAAGGGTGTCGTTTCTTCCATCGTCAACTTCGGCGCATTCGTCGATCTTGGCGGCGTAGACGGCTTGGTACACGTATCCGAGCTTTCTTGGAAGCACATCGATCACCCATCTGAGGTTGTCACCGTCGGTGATGAAGTAACCGTTGAGGTTCTGGACGTCGATCTGGACCGCGAGCGCGTTTCTTTGTCCCTCAAGGCAACCCAGGAAGACCCATGGCGCGTATTCGCACGTACCCACGCTGTGGGTCAGATCGTGCCAGGCAAGGTCACCAAGCTGGTTCCATTCGGTGCGTTCGTTCGCGTCGAAGAGGGCATCGAGGGCCTTGTTCACATCTCCGAGTTGGCACAGCGCCACGTTGAGGTTCCAGACCAGGTTGTTGGTGTTGGTGAAGAGGTTATGGTCAAGGTTATTGACATTGACCTCGAGCGTCGCCGCATCTCCTTGTCCGTCAAGCAGGCAGACGAGGACTACACCGAAGAGTTCGATCCATCCAAGTACGGTATGGCTGACTCTTACGATGAGCAGGGCAACTACGTCTTCCCAGAAGGTTTCGACGCCGAGACCAACGAGTGGAAGGAAGGCTTCGACGAGCAGCGTCAGGAGTGGGAAGCTCGCTACGCTGAGTCCGAGCGTCGTTTCCAGCTGCACACCGCTCAGATCGAGCGCCACCGCGCAGCAGCTGCTGAGGCAGCTGAAGCCGGCGAGGCAGCTAACTACTCCTCTGAGTCTGAAGATGCAGCTCCGGCATCTGAGGCTCCAGCGGACAACGGTGGCTCCCTTGCTTCCGACGAGCAGCTCGCAGCTTTGCGCGACAAGCTCGCTGGAAACTAGAATCACTAGTTGATTTTGCAGCAATCCTCAAGGTTGGTCTAATCTAATTGTTAGACCAACCACAGGGTTGTTACTCCTTATCAAGGAGGCAAGACCTGGGGCACGGTTCACTTTTGTGTATCGTGCCCCAGGTCTTTGTCATTGTTATGTAAGAAGGGATGTTCTCTTGTCAAAGACTAAGATGCGGACCGTAGCCGAGCAAATTTTGGCCGGCGTCGGTGGCGCAGAGAATATTACGTCGTTCACACACTGTGCGACTCGACTACGTTTTGAATTAGCGGATGCGTCCAAAGTAGATAAAACTGCACTGGAATCAATTCCTAAAGTTATGGGAGCTGTACCCCAGGGTGGTCGCGGCTACCAAGTCGTTGTCGGTGGTGACGTAGCTACCGTATACGACGAGATGAACCGTTTGCCGGGTATGGGCGTGCAATCCAACGACGAGGTCAAGCGTGCGGCTCGCGCAAAGTCTCAGGGCAAGTTGCCTTGGGTAGACGCTTTTTTCGAGTACTTGTCTGATTCCTTCCGTCCTATTCTGGGCGTGTTGTTGGGCGCATCACTGGTTATTGCCTTTGCTGCAGTCATGGACGCCTTTGAGATCGTTGATTTCCGTGATCCAAACAAGCCTGCAGTCTGGATTTTCGTCGATGCCATGTGGCGGTCGGTTTTCTACTTCCTGCCAGTAATGGTTGCGTATAATGCCGGAAAGAAGCTTCGCATTGATCCGTGGGTGCCTGCAGCTGTAATGCTCGCATTCTTTACCCCGGAATTTATGAACCTGGCGTCACACCCATCAGCTGTGACGGTTTTGAACGCCGAACTGGGCAGCGAGCAGAAGTATATTGATCTGGGTGGAGTGACTATGGCACTGCCTGATTACAGTGGCAATGTCTTTGTGCCATTGATCATGGCTGCCGTCTGTGCACTGGTCTACAAGGGATTCCAGAAGATTATTCCTTCTGCAGTGCACATGGTGTTTGTTCCATTCTTGACTCTCATCGTGATCATTCCGGTTACTGCGTTCCTCATCGGCCCATTCGGCGTCTGGTTAGGTACTTCCATTGGTACCGGCTTGGCATGGATGAACACCAATGCACCGTTTGTTTTCGCAATCTTGATTCCAATGCTGTACCCATTCTTGGTTCCTCTGGGCTTGCACTGGCCTCTCAACGCGTTGATGCTTGTCAATATCCAAACCTTGGGCTACGACTTTATCCAAGGCCCTATGGGTGCGTGGAACTTCGCTTGTTTCGGTGCAACTGCAGGTGTGCTGGCTATTTCTATTCGTGACCGCGATGCTGTTATGCGCCAGACTTCTGGTTCCGCATTGGCAGCTGGATTGTTTGGCGGTATTTCGGAACCATCCCTCTACGGTATTCACTTGCGCTTTAAGCGGATTTACCCCCGTATGCTTGCGGGTTGTTTTGCCGGTGGTCTCACCGTTGCCATTTTGGGCACAGCATCTGATGGTGTGAAGACCAGCGCGTTTGTGTTTACCTCTTTGCTGACAATTCCAGTCTTTTCACCAATGCTGACCTATGTCATTGCTATCGCAGTGGCGTTCACCGTGGCATTTATGGCTATTTTCTTGACTGATTACCGCACACCGGAAGAGCGCGCGGAAGCTCAAGCACGCATTGCTGCAGATGAAGCGGGTAAGTCTGATGCCGTCTCGGAAGCGCCTCAACCAGTGGCTGCTCCTGTAAACGCATCGACTGCTACGGCTGCACCGGTGGCTGTCACTCCTGCCGCGGCCGCCACTGCGACGGCTGTGCATACAGAGGAGCTGGCTTCGCCAGTTACTGGTGAGGTAATGGCACTAGAAGCAATCAATGACCCAGTATTTTCTGCTGGCACCTTGGGGCTTGGCGTAGGTATCAAGCCAGGTAATGGCACAGTAGTGAGCCCGATTGCGGGCAAGATTGTTTCAGCCACGAAGACTGGTCATGCTTATGGCATTAAGTCTGAAGACGGGGTTGAGGTCCTTGTTCACATCGGTATAGATACCGTCAAGATGAAGGGTGAAGGTTTTGAGAAGCTTGTCTCCAAGGGCGATGTAGTCGCTGTTGGACAGCCATTGGCCAATGTTGATTTGGCTGCTGTTGCTGCTGCTGGCTTTGATGACACCGTCATCATGACCGTAACCAATTCAAAGTCGTTTGCGGCAGTTGAGCAGGCTGCTACCGGTTCAGTACAGACCGGTGAAAGGGTTGTTACGGTTTCGCGCTAGTCTTAGAGATTGTGCGAATTGTGAAAGTATTCAATAACAACGTTGTTCTCGCAGAACGCGAGGGGAGCAAGGTTATCTTGACCGGGCGCGGACTAGGTTTCGGCGCCCGGTCCGGCGATCTCGTAGACAATTCTAAGGTCGTGGAGACTTTCACTCCTAACCCAGGCATTATGGCGCAGCTAAACCCAGCGCTTATTGGCCCTCTCATCACTGCGGTAGAAACTGCTGATATAGAACCTAAGCCTGCGTTGGTGGTGGCGCTGGCTGATCATATTCATAGTGCACTGGAACGAGTTACGCTGGACCAGACAGTGGAGTATCCCCTTGCAGCCGAGGTAAAACACTTGTATGTCGAGGAATATTCCCAGGCGCAGGTGGTTCTCGATTCAGTTAGGGGACAGCTGGATGTGGAGCTAGATGACACTGAAGTTGTTGCGCTGACTTTGCACCTAGTCAACGCGAGCATGGCGGCGGGGGACATGACGCGGACATACACGATGACGGGGCTAATCAGCCAGATCTTAGAAGTCGTTGAATCCCATTTTTCTCAGCCCTTGAGCACTGATTCCGCGACGGTGGCTAGGTTTGTCACTCATTTGCGCTATCTTTTTGCGCGTATGCGCCAAGATAGCCAACTCACTCATGAGCATTCTGCGGTGGGGGAAGCAATCGTGCAGGCGTATCCAGTGGCAGCCGAGTGTGCAGTGAAGCTATCGCATCTCATTGAATTACGCTTAGGACACAATCTCAGTGATGATGAAATCTCTTATCTCACGTTGCACATAGCCAGATTGGAGAGCGGTAAGTGAAGCTCATTGGATTAACAGGTGGCATTGGCAGTGGTAAGTCCACGGTAGCCCGCATGTTGGCTGCGGCAGGTTTTCCAGTAGTTGATGCAGATCAACTAGCCCGCGAGGTCGTAGCACCTGGCCAACCAGCATTAGCAGAGCTTGCCGATGCCTTCGGTGCGGATATCCTCAAAGCCGATGGATCGCTGGATCGAGGATTGTTAGCACAACGCGCTTTTGTTGACGAAGAACATACTGCACAGCTCAATGCAATTACGCATCCGCGTATCCGCGAACTTACTGATTGGAAGTTTGCGGATTATCGTGCACAAGGTACTCCTGCTGTTGTCTATGACATGCCCTTGCTTGTGGAGCTCGGGTTGGATAAGACGATGGATGAAGTTTTAGTCGTTGAAGTAGACCAGGAGACACGGGTGCGCCGTCTCGTGGAATCGCGCGGTGTGGCTGAGTCGGATGCGCGGGCACGTATTGCCGCACAAAGTGATGATGCCACTCGCAGACAAGCAGCAACCACTGTGTTTGATAACAATGGATCGCTTGCAGACCTTGAAACGCAGGTGAGCAGGTACATAGCGGAGCTGCGTTTAAGGCTGTAGCGCTGCGGCGTCAGGTATTTGACCGACGCGCTAGTCTATAAAGTATGGCTTTTGCAGCAGAGCACCCGGTCTATTCACAGTCAGAGCATCGTCCAGTTGGAGATGTCGAGCGTCGCAGCGGCAAGTTTGAAGTAATTTCCGAATATACTCCCGCCGGTGATCAGCCCACGGCCATTGCAGAACTAGATCGGCGCCTGTCTGCAGGAGAGCGCGATGTTGTTCTTATGGGTGCTACCGGAACAGGTAAGTCAGCAACTGCGGCGTGGCTCATCGAAAAGCAACAACGCCCAACCTTGGTGATGGCTCCAAATAAGACGCTGGCAGCACAGCTGGCTAATGAATTGAGGCAGCTACTGCCCAATAATGCGGTTGAGTACTTTGTGTCCTACTACGACTATTACCAGCCTGAAGCCTATATCGCGCAGACTGATACTTATATTGAAAAAGATTCGTCTATCAATGAGGACGTAGAACGTCTACGGCACTCAGCAACCTCGGCTTTGCTGTCGCGGCGCGATGTCGTTGTTGTCAGCTCCGTGTCATGTATTTATGGTTTGGGCACACCGCAGTCTTATTTGGACCGGTCTTTGCTGTTGAACATCGATGATGAAATTGACCGCGACCGTTTTTTGCGCCTTTTGGTAGACATTCAATATGAACGCAACGACATAGGGTTTACCCGCGGAACGTTTAGAGTCAAGGGCGACACTGTAGACATCATTCCTGCGTATGAAGAACGCGCGGTGAGGATTGAATTCTTCGGCGATGATATTGACGCACTTTATTACATCCATCCACTGACTGGTGATGTATTGGAACAAGTCGAAGAAGTGCGTATCTTTCCGGCAACGCACTATGTAGCGGGCCCAGAGCGTATGGAAAAGGCTGTTGCGGCTATTAAATCTGAATTGGAAGAACGCCTAGCTGACTTGGAAAACCGCGGCAAGCTTCTTGAAGCCCAGCGCTTGCGCATGCGCACCGAGTACGACCTAGAAATGATCGAGCAGGTTGGCTTTTGTTCCGGAATTGAAAACTATTCGCGCCATATCGATGGGCGTGTGGCAGGTACGGCTCCTGCGACGCTTCTTGATTATTTTCCTGAAGATTTTTTAACCATTATTGATGAGTCTCACGTGACGGTTCCGCAGATTGGCGGAATGTATGAAGGCGACATGTCACGCAAGCGTAATCTGGTTGAGTTTGGATTCCGCCTTCCATCAGCTATGGATAACCGCCCCTTGACCTTCGCGGAGTTTGAAAAGCGGGTCGGCCAAACCGTGTATCTTTCCGCAACTCCAGGTAATTATGAACTGGCGGCATCGGCAGGCGAGTACGTTGAGCAGGTTATTCGCCCGACCGGTTTGGTCGATCCGAAGGTCACCGTGCGGCCGACAAAAGGACAAATTGATGATCTCATCGAGGAAGTCCGGCAGCGAGTGGAGAAAAATGAGCGTGTCTTGGTGACGACTTTGACCAAGCGCATGGCTGAGGACTTGACGGACTACCTGCTTGAACACGGAATTAAGGTGCGCTATTTGCACAGTGATATTGATACTCTGCAACGAGTGGAGTTATTGCGCCAATTGCGCCTCGGTGAGTATGACGTTTTGGTTGGAATTAACTTGCTGCGTGAGGGCTTAGACCTTCCTGAGGTCTCCCTTGTTGCGATTTTGGATGCTGACAAGGAAGGATTTTTGCGCTCCACAACATCCCTTATTCAGACCATCGGCCGTGCAGCGCGCAATGTGTCTGGCGAGGTCATCATGTACGCAGATAAAATCACTGATTCCATGGCACAGGCTATTGATGAAACTGAGCGCCGCCGCGAAAAACAGATAGCTTATAACACCGAACACGGCATTGATCCGCAGCCTTTGCGCAAAAAGATCGCAGATATCCTCGATCAAGTGCAGGAAGCAGACGGTGCCGGTGGCGGTAGTGATAGCGACCCCGCAGCGCTCGTGGACCGCCGCGATGTCAGCACGATGGCTGCCGATGAAGTGCAAGGGCTTATCGATGACCTCACCAAGCAAATGGGTGAGGCTGCTCGCGAGCTCAAGTTTGAGTTAGCGGGCCGATTGCGCGATGAGATTTTAGATTTAAAGAAAGAGTTGCGTGGTCTCAAGGACGCTGGCATTTAATTCCACCGAATTAGGAACTTCCTTGCTACCTAGGTAGTACCGCTGCCACACTCCGACTACAGATGTTGTTAAACTAACGGGGAGCAGTTCACTTCTTTACTTCTGCAAGCCTTCCAAGAGAAAGCCCCATGGACAACATGAGTAATTATGCGACCATCGTCGTTGGTACTGATGGCTCAAAGTCATCCCTTCTTGCTGTCGAGCGTGCTGCGTGTATCGCGGCAGCGTTTAAAGCGACTTTGGTTATCGGCTGCGCTTTCTACGAATCTAAAGAAGATGCAACCAAGGCGCGGCGTCAAGACTCAGTGGCCGTTTTAGACGATGAGAAAGCGTTAGAAAACCTAGAATTCGCTAAGACCCACGCACAGAAATTTGGGGTGCAAGAAGTTCGCACAGAGGTAAGAGCAGGAACTCCCGTGCAGGCGTTGATGTCTATTGTCAGCGACACCAACGCCGATTTGCTGGTAGTGGGAAACCGCGGAATTAATTCCTTAACAGGCCGCTTACTTGGCTCGGTTCCTGCGGACGTCGCTCGTCAATCCGATTGCGACGTCATGATTGTGCACACAGTGAACTAGCTGGATAATTCTTGGTCATCGAGATGATCGAGTTTCTTTCTCAGCGTATCTCCATCATGACCTTGAATGAAGGGCACTAATTCACGGGCATTGCGTTCTGTATCTGCCAGCGGAGTAGCAGTACCGTGGGCTAGAACGTGTTCTTGGGCAGAAAGAGTGCGCAGCGCAACAAAATGGACGCGGCGCGGATGCTCTTTGACTACATCCGAGTAGATGAGTGGATCATGCTGACCATCGTCTCCAATTAAGATCCATTTCATGTCTGGAAAATCGATCATCAAGTTACGTAGTTGGACTTTCTTGTGTTCCTGGCCGCTGCGGAACAAGTTGGTCTCGGTAGGACCCCAGTCCGTAAGTAGCATTGCGCCCTTGGGGAAGCCGTGCTTTTCCATAAACTGACTGAGGGTATGGAAAGTGTTCCACGCACCCGTTGAAAGATAGAACACTGGAGAACCAGGATAGCGCTTTTCTAATTCTGCAAAGAATCTTGACATCCCAGGCACAGGGCGGCGGCGGTCTGTGCGCTTAATCCACGAGTTCCAAGCAGCAATTAAAGCACGTGGAAGCCATGTCACCAAGATGGTGTCATCGATATCGCTCACGATGCCAAATTGGACATCATCGGCTACTACCTGCACAGACGTTGTAACGGTTTGTGCATTGTCAGCTTTTACCTCGACTTCATGCCAACCCGGTGCAAGACCATGATCGAAGATGACCAGATCAAAGTAGCCGTCGTCATCGGTCGTACCGGAGTGGGAAGCGCCGTTAACCGTAACGGTCACCGGATGCTGAGGGACTTGGATGGTCATAAACTGCCGGAACCCGCGCTGCGCTAAGCTCTTTGATTCATCATGCTCGGGGTTTTCCAAAAGCACACATCCGACGACGTGCAGACGTTTGGAACTACCGAATCCGGTATAAGCATGAATATCAGAAACCCACCCCTTCTTCCGGAAACGCTTGAGATTAGTGTCATTGATGAACTTTTCACCTTTGCGAACTATGTCGGTTACTGCCATGGAATCCACTCCGGGTAGGGGCCATAAATGGTTAATGTCTGGGTAGCGCGGGAGAGCGCGACATAAAGATTATTTGCGCCAAGATCGCTACTTTCCACGATAGCTTGTGGATCGACGACGCTCACGTGATCAAACTCCAAGCCTTTGAATTCTTCGACGTTTTCTGCAGTAATTACCGCGCACAGCCGGCCTTCTTTATCAGTGCGTACTCCAGGTTCGAGTTGGGGATCGATGTCCGCAATGAAGCGAACTGGCGTTCCCGAGCGAACCGAAACCGGGGGAGAAGCATCCGGATTGATTGCCGCGCGCAATTGATGTGCAACATCTGCGATCGGTTGAGGAGTGCGATAGTTTACAGAAAGCGTATGTTTGTGAATTCGATTGCCAACAAACGGTGCGAGAGTCTCGTCCCAGTCGTCAACACCCGCTGGCGCAGAGGTTTGAGCTGTGTCTCCCACTACTGTCATCCATCGAGACGGACTGCGTCGAAAAATCATTCTCCACTCCATAGGAGAAAGTTCTTGCGCCTCATCAATCACCACGTGTCCGTAGGCCCAGGTGTAATCGGCACGGGCGCGTTGAGCTGTTGTCCTCGTGTCCCGAACTTCTTGGCGACGCGCAAGTGTTTCTGCGTCCACGACATCGTGAGCTGACAAAATCTCGGCTTCAAAGAGATCATCGTCATTATCTGTGCTGTCAGATGAACTCAAAATATCGAGGGCGTCTTCAGCCTCAGCGACTTGGGCCTTCCACGCTGCATGGGCTTCTTCTTCCTCTTGTTCTAGGTCAGGCATGCCAATGAGCACCGCCAGCTCATCGAGTAACGCGGTATCAGATGTGGACCAACTATTGCCGTCCTCGCGATATAACGCGTGCTGAGTTTCTTCGTCGTAGCCCGCAGCTGCGACTTCGATGGCTTCGTGCGAGCTGAGCAACTCGCTTAGCACACGTTGCGGAGTCAATGTTGGCCATAACTCGTCCAGTAAGTCTTTAACATTATCTTCGTCAAGGAGGTCATCGAAAAGCTGATCAACATCGGCACGTGAGAGCAAATTCTCCCCACCGAGCGGGTCCGCACCAATCTTCTGAGCCATTTGCGCTGCCAATGCCTCCACAAAGGTCTCAATAAACATCGCCCTAGCCTCATTATGAGGCTTGCGTGTTCGGCGAGCACGGGTACGAGCAGTTTTGACATCGGCAGGCGAAATGACCAGCTGAAGGCTGCCTATACGAAGTGAGCCTGGGTTAGTCGGAATGACTTGGTAGGAGCGGACAGCCGCACGCAAAATATCTACCATGGCCTCCGAACCTTTGACTTCACGAGTCAACATATTTTCTTGGTATCCGGGCTTTACATCAGGATAAAGCTCCCCGACAGTGGATAACACCACGCCTGTTTCTCCGAGTTCTGGAAGAACTTGAGAGATGTACTCCAAGAACTCGGAGTTAGGGCCGACAATCAGTACGGCACTGCGGGCAAGTTGATCCCTGTGGTTATAAAGCAAATAAGCTACCCGATGCAAGGCTACCGCGGTTTTGCCCGTACCAGGACCACCCTCAACGACCATCACGCCCCGCCGAGAGTCCCGAATAATCTCATCTTGTTCGCGCTGAATGGTTTCCACAATGGAACTCATGTGCTCGGTACGCGCACGCTCAAGTGCCTCAAAAAGAGCCGACTCACTTGTTACGTCTGCGCGGTGCCGGGTACTCGCGGAAATCTCCCGGCCTTTCTGCGATAACACTTCATCATGGATGGCCGTAACCGTGCGGCCAAGCGAGCGAATATGACGACGAAAGGCAACGCCCTCTGGCTGTGCAGTCGTGGCTAGATAGAACGGGCGAGCCATCGGTGCGCGCCAATCCAATAACAAGGTCCTGTAATTGTCTTCGCGCGCATCAAGGCCCATACGTCCGATGTAGCGGCGGTCCAGCCCAGTTGCGGTGGGATTATCACCAGGGGCATCGATATCTATGCGCCCGAAGACGAGACCAATTTGTGCCAGCCCTAAGCGGTCTAAGCGTTTGTGCAAAAGGTGATATTCAGTTTCACGGCGCACAAGAGCATCAGCATCTGGGTTCGCTGGATCCACATCTGCTTGGACCTGTGCCAAACGCTCGTGAGAAGCAGCGACTTCGGCATCAAGACGATCGAAGAGCATGTCAACGTATGCTTGCTCGGCCTGCAATGCCGCGCGATACTCAACAGAATCGACTTCCGAAGAGTCATCGCGGTACGTAGCTGAAGAGCCAACTGGTGAACCATGTGCGGAGTTCGAATGAGGATGCGAAGTTGAACCTGAAAAAGTCACAATACCTATCTATTCACAAGGGTGGAACGAGTGCAATTGAGCGGCGGCAATGCAAACGACCCAGCGAAGTGCTGGGTCGTGTGGCCGAAACCAAAGTGGAACCTGCCGGTCGATTCACCGAGGCAACGGCATAATCTGCTCACATCGTGGTAGTAGGAAACCTATACCAAGTCTTTGAAGGACTTACTGACCTTCTTTTGAGCCTTGTGCAAAGCCTTGTCTGCTCGGTTTTGAAGCTTATCCGCTTTCTTAGCCCATGACCGAGCAGCGCGGCCGGACTTCTTGTCTGCAGTTTTCAAAGCCTTGTCAGCGCGCTTTTGGGCTTTCGCAGCGTTCTTGACAACGGCTTTCCGTGCAACCTGAGCATTTTCTTCAGCTGCAGCCAACCAGTCGCTAGCGTTGGCATCGACATAGGCACGGGCCTGCTGGGAGTAAGCCTTGGCATTGTCACGGGTGGTATCCAGTAAAGCCTTACCGGTTTTTTGCCAGTCATCCTTATTATCATCAACGTAGTTCTTTGCCTCGTCAACATAGGACTTGGCGGTAGCAAGCAGACCCATGCCAGCGTCTTGCCAATCATCTTTGTGATCGTCTACATAGGCGGTCACTCGGTCAGACGCATCGCCCAACCAATTGGATGCCTTATCTGCAAACTTCTGAGTCTCAGATTTGGTAGGCAAAGCTTGTTGAATCTTCTTGTTCGTGCGCGCACCGGCTTTTTGTGCACGCCACAGAACAGAAGGCTTTCCTTCCAAATCCTGCGTGGTGATGAAAAGTGCACCCAGCAAAGCGGTATTGGTCATAAAGTTGCTGCGGCGCGTTGCTTTTTCTTCTGCATCCTTGGCTTTCCAAAACGGCTTTGCCCCAACAAGTGACGGCAGAGTGGTAGCTGCCAAAACAGCTGCGGAGGTGCGAGGAGCTTTACCCAAAGCAAGCAGCGAACCAGCACCGACCTTCGCACCCGCGATTGAGCGAGCGACTAACTCAGGATCCTGCGGAACATAAGACGAGTACTGACGTGGAACCAAGGAACGAACGTGCTTGAGAGTGTTCTCGGTTTCCTTGACACTTGCGGAAGGGTCACGAAGAGTATCAACGCCATCCCATACGAATACTGAAGCAAGCATTGGACGAGCAATCTTACGGATCATGGAAATTCAGCTCCTTGGTTAATAAGTTCATCACCGCAGAATATCTAGAAGGTCCACACCCTAGGGGAGCCTGACCGTCTGTACGGCGCTGTAATCCAGTGTAGCTATTTTTTGAAAAGCGCGAGCGAGAGTGAAAACCGTTACCAACGGCGTTCCCACCACTGCCCGAGTTGAGGACGCTCATTTCCCAAAGTTGTATTATCGCCGTGACCTGGCCATACAATGGTTTCATCCGGATAGATGTCAAAGACTCGTTCTGTGATGTCCTTGTACAAACGAACAAAGTCTCCCTCGGAGTTCGTTTTGCCCAAACCACCGGGAAACAGTGAGTCACCGATAAAAAGGTGTGGAACTCCGTCAAGTTCTGCGACGAGGCATGCACCACCCGGGGTGTGTCCGCGCAAAATAATGATGCGGAACTCGAAGCCATTAAAAGGTACTACATCGTCGTGCCGTAGTTCTACGTCTACTGGTGCGGGAAGGGCAGGAGAATCGAGAAATGGCGCATAGTGCATAGCGCCGGTCTCGTCCAAGATCTGCTTTAGAGCGCGGGTGTGGTCATGGTGACGATGTGTGGTGAGAACTTTCGTTATCTTGACACCTGCATGCTGGGCCATTTCCAGGATGGCTGGGGCGTCGTCGGCGGCATCGATAAGCAACCCTTCTTTGCCGGCAGCCAGCAGGTAGACATTGTTGTCCATGGATCCAACCGAAATGTGGTGAAGAGTGAGTGCTGACGTGGTCGCCGCGGGGGCATCGGGAAGCAAGGGTTTACGATCAATGGTTGGATCGACGCTGGAGTTATTGCTGACATGGTCGTTGGTAGAAGTGCTCATGGCATATAGCCTACGGGCAATGCTCCGGAGCGGCCGCGCGTTGACAACTTCTGCGTAGAAAGAGCGCGCATTTTTGGATAGACGTTGTGTCTAAAGTGCTGGTAGTTCAAATCTTGGCTGAACGCATTTTCGAAAAGATGATAGTCTGACAAAGACAATTCCGGCAGTATTCCGGTTACTACATTGAAGAAAGTGGATTATCTCAACTGTGGCTGATCGTTTGGTAGTTCGTGGTGCAAAGGAACATAACCTCAAAGGTGTTGATATCGACTTGCCGCGTGACAAAATGGTGGTCTTTACGGGTCTTTCGGGCTCTGGTAAATCTTCCTTGGCCTTTGACACCATTTTTGCGGAGGGACAGCGCCGTTATGTGGAATCACTGTCCTCGTACGCCCGTATGTTCCTCGGTCAGATGGACAAGCCGGATGTGGAGTTCATAGACGGCCTGTCGCCGGCTGTATCCATTGACCAGAAGTCAACCAACCATAACCCGCGCTCAACGGTGGGTACAATTACCGAAATCTACGATTATCTGCGTCTTTTGTATTCGCGGGCGGGTACTGCGCATTGTCCACAATGTGACGCGATCATTGAGAAGCAAACGCCCCAGCAAATTGTTGATGATGTTCTCAGCCAAGAAGAGAAGCTGAAGTTTCAAGTTTTGGCTCCTGTGGTGCGCAAACGCAAGGGTGAGTTCGTGGACCTGTTTGCGGATCTAGCTGCGCAAGGTTTCGTTCGCGCCGTTGTGGACGGAGATCTGATTCAGTTGAATGAGCCACCGAAGCTCAAGAAGCAGGTCAAGCACAACATCGACGTCGTAGTGGACAGGCTTCAAGTCAAAGAGTCCGCTAAGCAGCGCCTTACAGATTCAGTAGAGACAGCACTAAAGCTTGCCGATGGCCTTGTGACCCTAGACTTTATTGACAATCCTGAGTTGTCACGAACCTATTCTGAGAAAGCAGCTTGCCCGAACGGACACCACTTAAGCATTGAAGAGTATGAGCCGCGTGCGTTTTCTTTCAACGCGCCGTTTGGGTCGTGTCCTGACTGTGACGGTTTGGGTACGAAGACCGAGGTAGACATTGAGCTACTCATTCCGGATCCTGATGCTCCGGTAGTTGATGCTGTGCAGCCGTGGAGCAACTCGCCGAATTCAAAGTATTTTGTCAAGCTGGTGGAGGGACTTGCTTCTGTACGCGGTTTCGACCCACACGCTCCATTTAGTGAACTTTCTGCAGAAGACAAAGATGCTTTGGTGTACGGCACGAGCGAAGAAGTTCATGTTCGTTATAAAAACCGCTACGGCCGTCAGCGAAACTGGAGTGCACCGTTTGAAGGTGCCGTTGGTTTTTTGGAACGCAAACTAGAAAGCACTGACTCCGAGTGGGCCAAAGACCGTCTGCTCCAGTACACGCGGAAAATCCCTTGTCCGACGTGTAAAGGTACCCGCCTCAAACCCGAGATTTTGGCTGTGCGTTTGAAATCTGCCAAGTTGGGCGAGCTTTCCATCGCTGGATTGTGCGCGTTGAGTATTGAAGACGCCGCCACGTTCCTTGACAGTCTGGTTCTGGGCGCGCGGGAGGAAATTATTGCTGGCGCTGTTTTGAAAGAAATCCAAGCACGGCTCCGGTTCCTACTTGATGTCGGTCTGAACTATCTCACCTTAGACCGCGGTGCCTCAACATTGTCTGGTGGTGAGGCCCAGCGAATCCGTTTGGCAACGCAGATTGGTTCTGGTCTTGCCGGCGTGCTCTATGTGCTGGATGAACCGTCTATTGGACTGCACCAGCGCGATAATCAACGGCTTATTACCACGTTAAAGCGATTGCGCGATATAGGCAATACTCTCATCGTGGTTGAGCACGACGAAGACACTATCCGTGAAGCGGATTGGCTGGTTGATATCGGTCCTCGTGCCGGTGAGTATGGCGGGGAAGTCGTATACCAAGGAGAACCTGCTGGAATTGTCAAGGTCAAGGAGTCGTTGACCGGTCAATACTTGTCTGGTGAACGCACTTTGGGTGTGCCCGAAAAGCGCCGTGAGATTGATAAAGATCGTGTGTTGAAGGTGGTCGGTGCGCATGAAAACAACCTTCAAGACATCGATGTCGAAATTCCACTGGGTGTATTGACGTGTATTACCGGCGTCTCTGGCTCTGGTAAGTCAACCGTGGTTAATCAAATTTTGGCCAAAACCTTGGCCAATAAGCTCAATCGAGCTCGCCAAGTCCCGGGACGTGCCAAGCGCGTCGAAGGTATTGAGCATTTGGACAAGCTGGTCCAGGTGGATCAGTCGCCGATTGGCCGTACCCCGCGCTCCAACCCCGCAACGTACACGGGCGTGTTTGACAAGATTCGTAACTTATTTGCGGAAACTCAAGAAGCAAAGGTACGTGGTTACAAGCCAGGACGCTTCAGCTTCAATGTTAAAGGTGGGCGTTGCGAAGCGTGCCAAGGTGACGGAACTTTGAAGATTGAGATGAACTTCCTGCCGGATGTTTATGTTCCATGCGAGGTTTGCCATGGTGCGCGTTATAACCGTGAGACGCTTGAGGTTTTGTATAAAGGAAAGAACATTTCTGAAGTATTGGATATGCCAATTTCAGAAGCTGCAGTGTTCTTTGAACCGATTACGTCAATTCACCGTTATCTCAACACCTTGGTTGAAGTTGGTCTGGGATATGTTCGTTTGGGTCAATCGGCGACCACGCTGTCTGGTGGTGAGGCGCAGCGCGTTAAATTGGCCTCTGAGTTGCAAAAGCGCACGAACGGGCGAACGATTTATATTTTGGATGAGCCCACAACAGGCTTGCATTTTGAGGATATTCGCAAGCTGATGCTCGTTATTCAGGGTTTGGTGGACAAAGGTAACTCAGTCCTGATCATTGAGCACAACTTGGATGTCATCAAGGCTGCTGACTGGATTGTTGACATGGGGCCGGAAGGTGGCTCGGGTGGTGGCACGGTCGTGGCCGAAGGTACCCCTGAAGACGTCGCCCGGGTAGAAGAGTCCTATACAGGCCAGTTTCTTGCCGAACTTTTAGGTTAGAACCCGGCGGCAGACTCTCATGATGACAAATCCCACGATGCCCAAGTCGGGCAATAAATATAGACTGGGTAAGACCGCGCAATTAGCCACTCTGGTGGGATGTGCAGCACTTCTTGCCGGTTGCGGAAGTATGCGCGAAAGTGCCGGATTAGACGGTGGTAAAAACGGTGAACAGTCGATTTCTCCAAGCTCCGAACAGTTTAATGCCAGGGCCGCGCAGCTTGAGTTTGAACAGAATCTGCAAACTTTGGCATCCGAGGTTGCTGCCCATTATGGTGGTCGAGTTTCCTTGGCCGTCGTGGGCAGGGACGCTGAGTTTACAGGTGGGGAAGAAGGACGTGAGCAAGCCTGGTCCACAATCAAGGTGCCAATTGCTGTTGCGGCAGCACAGCAAGGAGCATCGGAAGAGCTTATCGATGCCACCATCAAAGAGTCTGACAATAATGCTGCGTACATGCTGTGGTTAGAAGTGGAACAAGCTAAGGGCAGTGCCGAAACAACGGTCGCGGAGTTGCTCGGAGAAGTCGGTTCGTCTGCTGATATTACTCCTGCCTTTGGTGAATCGGTCTGGCCGGTGCTTGATCAAGCTAGGTTTGGGGCTGCACTCAGTTGTATAGATGGTGCGGAGCCGATTTATCAAGCTATGGATGACGTCGTTGATTGGCAATCATGGGGCTTGTCGAACGAAAAGAATGTGCGTGCCAAGGGTGGTTGGGGATTTGATGAAGACACCGGGCAATACACCGCAAGACAACTTGGTGTGCTCAAACTTCCGCGGGGTGATGTGGGGTTAGCGGTCTCGGTATCGTGGATAGCCGAAGATTGGGCGGATATTGTCTCAAAAGTGGACTCTGGCGAGCACCAATCGATAGAGGAACTAAGTACGTATGTGTTGGACGAACTAGCTGGCAAGCTTGTCGCCGAAGTTAATAAAGCTTATGCCGCAGGTGTCGTTGAGCCAGTGAAGACTTGTCTGCGTTAGGTCAGATTTGGTGCCGGATACTGGACATGTTAGGATTAGGTCACTACCGCCCGCCGTGCTTGTCATGGCGGGTCACAAGCGGAGTTTCTCCCACCCCATGCCGCTTAATCTATTTATTAGGTTAAGTAGGATACGGGTAAAAGGTATCTATAGGGGCAATTTTTGTTTCTATGGCATCTTTTTGGAAAACTCCCGACTGTTTATTTTAGGCAGACGGGATTTGTCGTTTGTGGCGTCGGTAGGTGAACCACATATCCCTTCTCACATAGGAGACACACAATCAGCGCTGAAGCTCGCATTAATGAGCGCATCCGAGTGCCCGAGGTCCGCTTAGTTGGTCCTGGGGGCGAACAAGTAGGTATTGTCCGTACTGACGATGCCCGAAAGCTCGCTTACGATGCAGATCTGGATCTCGTCGAGGTTGCGCCAAACGCAAAACCACCCGTGGCCAAAATTATGGACTACGGCAAGTTTAAGTATGAGCAGGCTCAAAAGGCCCGCGAAGCCCGCAAGAACCAGCAGCAGACTGTGGTCAAGGAACAAAAGTTCCGTCCTAAAATCGATGATCACGATTATGAGACTAAAAAGGGCAATGTGATTCGCTTCCTCGAAAAGGGATCGAAAGTCAAGGTGACCATTATGTTCCGCGGCCGTGAGCAGTCACGCCCTGAGCTTGGTTACCGCTTGCTGGAGCGCTTGGCTGCCGATGTTGAAGAATTCGGTGTAGTCGAGTCTCGTCCAAAGCAAGATGGTCGTAACATGACCATGGTTTTGGGTCCTAACCGCAAGGGTAAGAAATAACCCTAAACGTTGAACCAAAAGCGCATTAAACCGCGCTTTTCACCGACTCTATAAGGAACGAACTTTCATGAAGCAGAAGACCCACAAGGGCACCGCTAAGCGTATCAAGGTGACCGGTTCTGGCAAGCTGCGTCGCGAGCAGGCTGGTCGTCGCCACTTGCTGGAAGGCAAGCCTTCCCGTCGTACCCGTCGTTTGAAGGGCACCGAGGCAGTGGCACCTGCAGATACCAAGCGCGTAAAGCGCCTTCTTGGCCGCGCATAATCAACCCGCTCATATCCAATTTAGATTTAAGGAAGTAATACAGTGGCACGAGTAAAGCGCTCAGTAAACGCCAAGAAGAAGCGTCGCGCGATTTTGAAGTCCGCTAAGGGCTACCGCGGTCAGCGTTCCCGCCTTTACCGCAAGGCTAAGGAACAGTGGCTGCACTCCATGACTTACGCATACCGCGATCGTCGTGCACGTAAGTCTGAGTTCCGCAAGCTATGGATCCAGCGTATTAACGCAGCAGCTCGTATGAACGACATCACCTACAACCGTCTCATCCACGGCCTGCGCTTGGCTGAGATCGAGGTAGACCGCAAGATCCTAGCTGAGTTGGCTGTCAATGACTTCGACACCTTCTCCGCTTTGTGCGAGGCTGCTAAGGCTGCATTGCCTGCAGACGTTAACGCACCAAAGGCCGCTTAATCTTATTTAAGCTGCAAACGCCACTATGAGATATGTTCATAGTGGCGTTTTTGGTGTCTTAAGTTCCAACGAATTTTACGCTGATGTCGTCAGACGCCCCTGAATCTGCCCGTTTGCAACGACGAACGGCCAAGAGATACCGTTTTTAGTCAGCGCCTCACAAGGGTTGCAGGTAGGAGAAAATATCTCCGAGCGAATGGTGTAAGACATCATAAACTCATCGAACGGCGGCAGCCAGATCTCCTGTTCCAAAGTCGCAGCTATTTCTGCTGGGGTGACATCGGATTGCCAAGGACCCAGCCACATCGAGCTTCCATTCTCATCAAATACTTGAAGAAGTCGATCGTGAGAAGTGAGGGCCTCTAGCGCCTGGACAATTGAAGTCTTCGGTAGCTTCGACCACCACAGGATATCTTCCAAGCGCGCTGGACCACGTGTAGAAAAGTATCTCTCAACCACCTCAACGACAACGTGATCTGGAGAGAAGTTTTCAGTGGACCATGGAGAAGTAAAGAAAGAATCATGGATGCCAATCCTTTGTCCCTGTGCAATTATGCCTTGGCAACCAAGCACACGGAGATGGTGTGAAGCCTCGGATGAGCTTAAGTTCAGCGCGTCGCGGATTTCCTGACGGGAAACAGGGCATGGAGTTTTAGAATCAATAAAGGAACGAATTCGATTTTGTATGGCATCGTAGTCTTCGGGAGATTGCCCGAAACGGGCGGCGCGGGTCTCCTTCTTGCCGAGAGCCCGTGAACCCATAAGTTTAACGACGTTCCAATCATCCCGATGTAAAAAATGCAGGGTGCCGCGTTGTGACCAGGTACGAATTATTTCCTGTTCGCCCGACTCACTGATCATGAAACGATCCCACGCAGATGATCGCGCAGATTCAAACTTGGCGGTATATCCAGCTCGCAAAGCCAAAGCAGTTAGGCCGCCCGCGTAATCTTGTCCCTGCGTACAAAGCATATAGCGTGCAACACTTTGGGGAGTCCTGTCATTTATCTCCTGTGCATCGGATGATGCTAACAGCTGCGCGATAAGTCGACGAGCCTGAATTTCACTGGGGCTGAAATACACAAGGGAATTTGCCAAGATCAGTGTTTTCGCTTTCTTTCGGTTTATTTCTGAATGATAATATGAGGCGACCTATTCATTGTTGCGTGGGAGTAATCCACGCGCCTATCCCACACAGGAAGATTTTTATGATCGCTCGCATTGTGGGTGCATTGGGCTTAGCACTAACCCTTGGGGCTGGTTCCGCGAATGCACTCGAAGTCATCAATGATCCCAATTTTATCCGCCCTTTGACATCGAGCACTAATAAGTGGGTTACCCCTGCACAGCCAGGTGGTTATGACACAGTAGTTCTCGGCGACTCCCAAAGCTCTGGGCAGATGCTCCCAATTTGGGCTGATGACCGCGGTTGCCAGCGCTCAGATTTTGCGTGGCCAGAGCAGCTGCGAAAGATTCGTGGATTAAGTGAAGCCCAACTCTATAATGCATCGTGCCCTGGAGCCAGCCTGAATTCTAGTGGATTACATCTGTCTGACCTGGTACGCCGTACCCAGGAATTCAACGGTATTGGTGCCAAGACCAAGCATATCTATATTCAGCTTGGCGCCAATGACGTCTGGGGCAACAAAGCAACCTCGGTGGACACCAATTTTAACTGCCTTCTCAACCCAATGGGCAGCTGTACTGATAAGGATGTGGCTGCAAACAAGGTACAAGACGCGCGGGCCGTTACTGCCGCTGAGTATGCAAAACGTGTGAAGCCGGTAGTTGATTACCTAAAGTACTATGCTCCCAACGCGAAGATCTCTATCGTGAGTTATGTGTCAACCACAGCTTTTGGGAACCCTAATGTTTGTATCAACGTTCTTGGACACAACCAGCGCCGTTACGCACCAGCATTGAGTGCGTTCCAAGAAGCGTTGTACCATGCACAAAAGGGTGCGGCTGAAGAACTCGGTCTGACTTTTGTTGATTTGAAGACGCTCACACAGGGGCATGAGTCGTGTACTTCCCAGCCGTGGGTACACGGTATCGGTGATCCTCATTTGAAGAATCTCGGTTTCTGGTGGCATCCATCTGCTGGTGGCGACCACGTGACAGCTAGCCACATTTCGTCCGCAGGACTATAAGAAGTAGTAATTGTGTTGGCGCAGGGGGTGCGCCGATACAATTGCGTTATGACTTTAGATTTCACTGACGCTTTTACGGAGCGCACTCCTCGAATCGTGAACGCAGCAAAGCTGCACCGTGCGGCGGCGCGGAGGAAGGCAGGGAAGTTTCTCATCGAGGGGGAAAACGCGGTGGATGCGGCTGTGTCCACCGGCGCCGCACGCGATGTGCTTGTCACAGAGGCGGCAGCAGAAAAATACGATTATATTGTCACGGCAGCGGGGTACATGGATGTTTATGTTCATCCGATCACTGACAGGGCTGCGCAGCATTTGTCTGATACTGCCACTACGACAGGTATTTTCGCGTTGTGTGAACCGTGTTTGTGGACGGCTGGGAAAATCCTCGCCTCCAAACCAAAATTGGTGTCAGTACCAGTGCTAACCGCTGACCCGGGCAATGCAGGAACTTTAATCAGAACCTCTGATGCACTCGGCGCCGACGGTGTCATTTTCGCCGGTGAAACGGTTGATCCCTTGGGGGGAAAGGTCGTGCGGGCATCGGCAGGCTCCTTGTTCCATGTACCTGTGGCACGCGAGCTTGATGTCAAAGGAGTTTTAGGCAAGCTGCGCAGCGCAGGTTTGCAAATACTGGCTACAGTTCCGCATGGAGACGCAACCATCGCAGACATCGACCTCACGAAGCCCACTGCGTGGCTATTTGGCAACGAAGCGCATGGGCTAAGCGCTGAGCTTCTCGATGCCGCTGATGCCACCGTAACCATTCCATTGCGGGGTCGCGCTGAGTCCTTGAACCTCGCCACAGCTGCAAGTATTTGCCTGTACGAGTCTGCCAAGGCGCAATCAAAATGATGGTAAGTGCGTCGAAGCGCTCATGAAGTTGTACGATAGGTGAGTTAAAGCAACAACCGAGATAACCTGCAAGCTAATTCATGCAGGTTATCCGCGGTTATTTCCGTGCCATTTTCTTATTGAAATCATTGTGAAGAGGTAATCAGCAGGTGTCTGCGAATCCTGAACTGGACATTAATGAGGCATCGTTAAGCGCTGCCGCAGAAAAAGCCGTTGCTGCTTTTGAGGCAGCCACATCCCTAGCGGAGCTGCAAGAAGCTCGCAGAGAGCATCTGGGCGACAAAGGCTATATTCCGCAGGCGCGGCAGGCTCTAGGAACGCTGCCAAAAGATCAGCGCAAGGATGCTGGTCGTTTGGTCAATATGGCGAGGGGCAAAGTAGAAAAAGCATTTGCAGAAGTCAACGCTGAACTGGAAGTCAAAGCGCGCGAGGAACAACTCGCAGCGGAGACGGTTGACGTCACCATTCCAACTACTCGTTCGCAGACCGGTGCACTTCATCCAATTACGGCGCTGAATGAGCGCATCGCAGATATTTTTGTTGGAATGGGTTGGGAAATCGCGGAAGGTCCTGAGGTTGAAGCCGAATACTTCAACTTCGATGCGCTGAACTTTAAGCCGGACCACCCTGCACGAACACTCCAAGACACGTTCCACGTCGGTGCTGCGGGATCGCGTCAAGTTATGCGTACCCACACGTCGCCGGTACAAGTTCGGACCATGCTCGACCGTGACGTTCCTCTTTACATTGCTTGCCCTGGCCGCGTTTTCCGAACCGATGAACTAGATGCGACGCACACTCCCGTGTTCCACCAGGTTGAAGGACTTGCCGTGGACAAGGGCCTAACCATGGCTCACTTGCGCGGCACGTTGGATCATCTGGCCAAGGAGTTGTTTGGTCCGGAGACCAAGACTCGTATGCGCACCAACTACTTCCCATTTACCGAGCCTTCGGCCGAAGTCGATGTTTGGTTCCCTAATAAAAAGGGCGGCGCCGGCTGGATAGAGTGGGGTGGCTGCGGCATGGTCAACCCCAATGTTTTACGCGCAGTAGGAGTCGACCCAGAAGAATACACAGGCTTTGCCTTTGGTATGGGCATCGAGCGCACATTGCAGTTCCGCAATGGCCTTACTGACATGCGCGACATGGTCGAAGGCGACGTTCGCTTCACATTGCCATTCGGCGTACAAGCTTAAAGATCCACGGGTAAGGGAAGAAAAGACTTAAAATCATGCTTATTTCACAAAATTGGCTCACCCGCACCCTGGCGGAGACCAATCAGGGTTGGACAGTTTCATCTGAAGAACTAGACAGCGGATTTGTCCGCGTTGGATTCGAAACCGAAGGATACTCCGACCTTCCACGCACTACTGGCCCACTCGTGATTGGTCGTGTGGAAGAAATTGAAGAGCTCACTGGATTTAAAAAGCCGATTCGCTTCTGCCAAGTAAATGTCGGGAATGCTAATGGTTCCGGCGAGTTGCAAGGAATTATCTGTGGTGCTCGCAATTTCGCTAAGGGGTCTTTAGTTATCGTTGCATTGCCTGGTGCCGAGCTGCCGGGCGGTTTCAAGATTGCTGCCCGTGAAACCTACGACCATATCTCCGCTGGAATGCTCTGCTCGGCTGCCGAGCTTGGTTTAGCAGATAAATCCGATGGCATCATTACGCTTGATGAATCGTTCGCAGATTCTATTGGTGTGGATGCCCGTGAAATCGCAGGTTTAGAAGACACCGTCTTCGATGTAAACATCACACCAGACCGTGGTTATGCGCTTTCGTTGCGAGGATTAGGCCGCGAGGTCGCCTCTGCGTTCAATCTCGACTTCGTTGATCCAGTTAAGGCATCTGATGCGGCTACGGAGGAAACTGACCTTTTAGGCATTGACATACGAAAGGAAACTCAGGCTCTCCGCTTCGGTTTGCGTCAAGTTACTGGGATTGATCCGAATGCAAAAACTCCGTTTTGGATGCAACGAGTCTTGATGTTGGGTGGGCAGCGGCCTATCAACCTACCTACGGATATCACTAACTACGTGATGCTTTATCTCGGCCAACCGATGCACGCATTCGACTCTGCGCGCGTTACAGGAAACTTAGTTGTACGCAACGCACAGGCAGGGGAGAAGCTGGACACCCTAGACCACGTATCCCGTGAGCTAGATCCGGCTGACGTCGTCATTTGTGATGACAATGGAATTTTGTCGTTGGCTGGCGTCATGGGTGGCGCCACATCTGAGATCAGCGAGTCCACCACCGATGTGTATTTCGAAGCCGCAACGTGGGATGCGATGACCGTTGCCCGTACGTCGCGCCGCCACAAGCTATCCTCGGAGGCATCGCGTCGATTCGAGCGAGGTGTCGATCCTAACCTCGTCGAAACTGCATTGGACCTAGCTGTAGATTTGCTGGTCGAATACGGTGGCGGAAGGGCAGTCGATGCGCGCACTATCGTGGGCACGGTAGAAACCCCTGCTGAGATTTCCTTGGCGGTGTCGAAGCCTGCAGAGTATGCCGGCGTTGACTACAACGATGAGACAGTCATCGCCCGCTTAGAAGAAGTGGGTTGCACCGTTTCTCGTGACGGTGAAACCTTACTGGTGACTCCACCAACGTGGCGTACGGATATCACCATGGATGTGGATTTAGTGGAAGAGGTGCTTCGACTCGAAGGCCTAGAATCCATCCCTACTATTTTGCCGGTTCCTGTCGGCGGTCGTGGCCTTTCTCAAACGCAAAAGCGTCGCCGCACCATCAGCCACGCATTGGCTTATGCTGGATATGCAGAGGTTATCCCCAGCCCATTTATCGCGACGAACACTTTTGATGTGTGGGAGCTAGACGCGGCAGATGAGCGTCGCAATGTTGTTTCCGTGCAGAATCCTCTCGAAGCAGATAAGGCTGTACTGAGCACATCACTGTTGCCTAATATGCTCGAAGCTATTGCGCGCAACGTTGCGCGCGGCCGCCATGATTTGGCGGTCTATGCCGTGCAACAAGTGTCGTTCAAGCGTGCCGATACAACCCCGATGCCCGATGTTAGCCAGCGTCCATCTGCAGATGAGGTCACAGAGGTAATTTCTTCACTGCCCAAGCAGCCATTGCATGTTGCAACGGTTGCCGCAGGCAACATTGAACACGCCGGTCCGTGGGGTGCTGGACGCGAATACACATATGCGGATGCCATTGAATCTGCGCGGCAAGTTGCACGCGCAGCCGGTGTTGAGATCACTGTCGAGTCTGCACAGGAGAAACCTTGGCACCCTGGTCGCTGTGCAGCAATTAAGGTCGGTGAGACCGTTGTCGGTTTTGCTGGTGAGCTGCACCCACAAACGCTGGAGGCTTTGGGCCTTCCAGCACGAACCTGTGCAATGGAAATCGATGTCACCGCACTTCCTTTGGAAGAAGTGTTCCCAGCTCCAGTGCTGTCTGCGTTCCCTGCCTTGCACCAAGACTTGGCTTTGGTGGTAGATGAGTCCGTTCCGGCTGAGTCCGTTCGACTTATCATCAAGGAGGCAGCAGGGGAGCTGCTTGAGCATGTAGAGCTTTTCGATGTCTTCCGTGGCGAACAGCTAGGCGAAGGCAAGAAGTCTTTGGCCTTTACCCTCGTGTTCCGGGCTGCTGACCGCACCTTGACAGACGAAGAAGTAAACGCTCACCGTGCAGCTGCTGCTGATCTCGCATTCCAGCGCGTCGGCGCCGCTATGCGTGCGTAAGCGCATTTCGCCCTAGGCAACAATTTTTGCGTTGTTGCCTAGGGCACGTAATTTTTAGTGGCCGTTTTATTCCTATTCCTGAAAAAGAAAGAGAACCCCTATGTCAAGAATTTCGCGTGCTTGCGCAGTTGCGGCTGCCGTAATCGTGTCCTTATCTTCTGTATCGCCTGCATGGGCAGGACCTGCGTTGAGTTCGAATTCGAATGCACCAGTGGTTGCCCCTGCGCGCGCACAGGAGGGCGGCGCACGGGTGGTAGTTCTTGGTGACTCCCACACTGTCGGGCGTAATGAACCCGTGTATCGGGATGAACGCGGCTGTGAACACTCATACCAGTCTTGGCCCAATCTGTTGAAGCAGAAGCTGGGCTTGCGGGATGATGAATTGGTTAACACCGCTTGCGCTGGCGCTGCGCTAGCTTCGGGAGATGGTTTTTGGCTTCCAGATGAAGTTCGCCACGCTGAAGCGCTCAACGCATTGGGACCTAAAACCGAGCAAATTTTTATCCAGATGGGGTTCAACGATCTGTGGGGTAAGGGAATAGCAACCCGTGAGAACGTCGTTAAAAAGGGTGCAGAGTTTGCATTTCAGTGCTTAGTGAATCCGACGGCCGGTTGTGGAAGTGACCCGGTGGACTCGGCTTTGAAGCGAGTTTATTCCCCAATCACCACAGATGCTTACGTAGAGCGGTTAGAGCCCGTTGTTAAATATCTTCGCTACTATGCACCCAACGCAAAGATTTCGCTGGTCGGATATGTTGAGTTGGCACCAAACGGTGCGAACGGAGTCTGCTTTAACGTTCTTGGCACAAACGTCACGGTGCCGGTCTGGCAATGGGCCCGAAACATGGAGCATATTGATGCCGCACAACGCGGAGCTGCTGAGCGTTTGAACCTAAACTTCGTCGATATCCGCTCCACGACGGCTGGTCACTCTAGCTGCTCGCCTCGGCCGTGGGTACGCGGGGTTAAAGACCCTCGTATTCCAGGTGAAGGAGAGCATTCTCACGCCTCCCTTGAAGGTGAGCGTGTGATTTCAGACGTCATTTTGGCTACCGTTCAGTAGCGGATAAGTCGTTATTAGTTGGAGATTGTTTATGATTACTTATCCTCTCAGCGGGCCTCGCCCCAACCTCCCGTCACTCACGGGTGCACGCTGGTGGGCGGCTGTTGCTGTGTTTATTTTGCACGCCTTGGTGTTCTTGGCAGTGTATCCTTTCCAAAAAAGTGAGTTGTTTGCAGCACTTCACTCTTTTGTTCCCATGCAGCTTGGCTCCGGTGGCGTCACGTTTTTCTTCGTGTTGTCAGGGTTCCTTATTTACTGGTCAAATAGTGATGTCTCAGGCGCGAAAGATATTTTGTACTACTGTCGACGCCGCGTAACCAAGATTTACCCCATGCATTGGTTGGCGTTTGCGCTATTTGTCTTAGCTTCAGCATCCATTACTCGTCATGGAATCACCCCGGCAATGGACTTTTCACGTTTAGAGCTGTGGTTGCCTAACTTCTTATTGATTCACACCTGGAATCCGCAGTGGGCCGTTTTGGGTGGAATGAACGTGCCGTCTTGGTCACTGGGAGCTGAAATGCTGTTTTACCTTTCTTTCCCGTTCTTGGTTCCGCTTATTCGTAAGGTAAAGCCACGCGCTAACTGGGCGGTTTTTGTCGGATTGTTTTTAGTCTTGGTTACGATTGCAACCACGGTGCACTTTGCTTTTGAAGGTGGATGGAATACGGAAAATGCATTCGTTCCGCGCTTGTGGGATATGGATGTATCTCCGGTGGCGGAACCACATGCTGATCCAGTCTGGTTCATGCAAGAGTCGATTCCTGTGCACATGCCCTACTTCTTTTCTTATTATTTCCCAGCTTCGCGGTTAGCAGAGTTCTTTATGGGTGCCATGGTGGCCAAGATGGTCGCAGAAGGTGTATTTCGAAACACCAATATCGTCTGGCCAATTATCGTTTTGGTCATTGCTTTTGGCGCAACGTGGTTAGTTCCAGTTGCTTTCAAGATGGCCGTTGTGATGCTGGTGCCAATGTGCTTTGTTATCGGAACCCTGGCGGTGCGAGATCTCAATGGACTGTCAGGACGTATTGCTTCGCCACGGGCCGTGTTGCTGGGCAATATTTCCTTCGCATTCTATTTGATTCAATTTCCAGTGATGGTTGCACTGCAGCGCTATGTTATCGCTGGTCACCAGTGGGGTTTCTGGGGATGGTTAATGTCAGCACTCGCCGCATTTGCGATATCGTTTGTCCTTGCATGGATCATGTTTACGTTTGTAGATGACCCGCTCATGAAAGCAACCGCGCGTGGCCCGAAACGTAAGCGGCCAAACGCGAATGTACTCGCCCGTGATTTAAAGGTCGTTTTCGGCCGAGACCGGCGTAACTCTTCGAGGCACCGCCAGTAGCGTGAGGGTGTCCTGCGCGGTCGATGCTTAAGACGAAGCGAATTGATCCCAAATACTGGGGAGAAAAGCGTACGAGCTTTTTGAGCTGATAAGCTTGACGATGCTATTCACTTCAAAAGGAGAATACTTCATGTCAATTTCACGAGTTGCACTATCCGCGGCAGCGGCCGCATCAGTGCTCGCGCTGGCCGCTTGTGGTGGCGGATCTTCGGAGACTACAATGTCTACCTCCGCGACCACTACGTCCACCACTGTTACTTCCGTAACTACCGTTACCACCGAGCCTTCGGTGGCAGCGCCAGAGACTTCTGAGCCAGCAGCCCAGCAGCCAGCTGAGGCTCCTGCACAGCAAGCTCCAGTTGAGCAGGCCCCAGCTCCTGCACCGGTACAGGATGCTCCAGCACCGGCGCCTGCACCTGTACAGGAAGCTCCGGCCCCGGCCCCAGCCCCAGCACCAGTACAAGAGGCTCCGGCTCCAGCACCAGCACCTGCTCAGGACGCACCACCTCAGCTTCCTGGCGGCGGTGGAGGAACCGCTGGCTACTAAGCCTGCTGTCCTGCACAATCTGCAATCGCCCTATTGCGAAAAAGACCGCACAGCTATTCCTAGCCCAAGGAAGGTGCGGTCTTTTTATTTTGGTGCATTTGATAGCCAAATTTGTATGCTTGACCCAATAGACGAGAGCGGCAATAGCTATGTATAGATTGCAATATATTGCATAATTTGCTATTGTGGCCGTTATGACTATATCTGTTGCTGTTGCGGGAGCCACGGGCTATGCGGGGGGCGAAGTATTGCGTCTGTTACTTTCGCACCCAGCATACCTTTCGGGTGAGATGAGCATTGGCGCTCTGACCGGACACTCACATGCGGGCAAGAAGGTTGTTGAGGTGATGCCGCATCTACCTCAGCTGGCGGATCGCACCATCATCGATACCACCGTAGCGAATCTGAGCGGACATGATGTTGTGTTCTTGGGACTTCCTCATGGACACTCCGCGGAAATAGCTAAGCAATTGGGCGACGACGTAACCGTCATTGACTGTGCAGCAGACTTTCGCCTGCGGCATGAGAAAGATTGGGTTGATTTCTATGGGGGCGACTATGCCGGATCTTGGCCTTACGGCATACCGGAGATCCCAGGAAATCGTGACCAGCTGCGCGGGAGCAAACGCATAGCAGTACCTGGATGTTTTCCTACCACCATTACTTTGGGGGCGCTTCCCGCCGTAGCGCGAGATCTAATTATTCCTGACTTATCAGTTATTGCGATTACCGGGGTCTCCGGCGCAGGTAAGAAGGCAGCCGTCCCTCTTATCGGGGCAGAAACAATGGCCAACCTGCGTGCTTACTCTCCGGGTGGCACCCACCGCCATACACCAGAAGTAATTCAGAACTTATCACCCTTTACTTCGGATGAAGTCTCCGTTAGTTTTACTCCCGTTTTGGCGCCGCTACCGCGTGGAATTCTCGCGACAATTACTGCGCCGCTGCGAACGGAAATTAGCCTGGAAGAGGCTCACCAGATCTACCAAGACTTCTATGCCAACGAGCTTTTCTGCCACGTATTGCCGCTTGGACAACAGCCGGAGACTCAAAATGTCGTAGGTGCAAATATCTGCCACATTCAAGTCCACGTGGATGATCGTGCCGGTAGATTAGTGATCACATCCGCTTTAGATAATCTAACTAAAGGCACTGCGGGAGCGGCCGTGCAGTGCATGAACTTGTCGTTGGGTTGGGACGAAGGTCTGGGTTTGCCTCTCGCGGCAGTGGCACCATAAGTACTTCACTTCGGTGAGAATCGCACGCAAAGTCTTTTCAGGTTAAGGATCAATTTTATGACTGACACATCAATCCATCAGGACCCGCCAGCAGCGGCTGGCGGAGTCGTGGCAGCTGCGGGTTTCGTAGCAGCTGGAACGACGGCTGGAATCAAACCATCAGGCAACGCTGATATGGCGCTGGTTGTCAATGAAGGTCCAAATTTTGATGCAGCGGCCGTATTTACGCGAAATCGCGTCTTTGCAGCTCCTGTTGCAGTCAGCAAGAAGGCAATAGGTGAGGTAGAACCTGGGTTTTTGCGCGCAGTCATATTTAACGCTGGCAACGCCAATGCGTGCAATGGTGCGCAAGGGATTGCCGACGCTGAGGAAATGGCTTCCCGTACCGCTGTGGCCCTAGGCGTTGCTCCTCACGATGTTGCTGTGTGCTCAACTGGCCTTATCGGTGAGGTGCTTCCTATGGAGAAAGTTCGTGGGGGCATCGATAAGCTAGTGTCTATTTTGGGGCACGATGCCGAGCATGGAGCTGCAGCGGCGCAAGCCATTATGACGACTGATACAGTGTCAAAGCAAACACTCCAGCATGGCAATGGCTTTGTGCTCGGTGGAATGGGCAAAGGTGTTGGAATGATGGCACCGTCACTGGCAACGATGCTCGTGTGTTTGACGACTGATGCTGTTGCTAAGCCAGCAGCGTTGGAGGCAGCCCTAAAGAAGGCATGCAACGTTACCTTCAATACGCTGGATATTGACGGGTCTACCTCGACGAACGACACGGTCATCGTGATGGCTAGTGGAGCATCCGGAGTTGAACCGACGCAGGACGAGCTCGATGAGATCGTTTTGGCAGCGTGTGCCGACTTAGCAGATCAATTGCAAGCCGATGCTGAGGGTGTGACCAAGCGTGTGAAGATCATCGTTGAGGGTACAACGAATGATGAACAAGCCCTGCACGCTGCGCGTACTTTGGGAAGGGATAACCTTTTCAAATGCGCAATGTTTGGGTCTGATCCGAACTGGGGTCGTGTCTTAGCAGCTGTCGGCATGGCTGATGCGGACATGGACCCAAGCAATATTTCTGTCTATTTCAATGGCCACGCCGTCTGTGAGAAAACTACGGGAACCCCGAATGCACGCGAGGTCGATCTCAGCGGACCGGACATCGAGGTACGCGTTGACCTCGGAACCGGCGGAAGCGGCAGTGCTTTTGTCCGCACAACCGACTTGTCTCATTCCTACGTGGAAATCAATTCGGCGTACAGCACCTAATTCTCTTGCTCTATCAGGCCGAACAGCAATCGGAGTAAACCTAAGCACAGGGATAAAGTGAGCGGAGATTGAGATATGATGCAAGGATTAACTGACGAAGTCCGCGCAGGCGTACTGGCGGAAGCGTTGCCATGGTTGCAACACTTCCGTGACAAGATTGTCGTGGTGAAGTATGGCGGAAATGCCATGGTCGATGAAGCTCTAAAATCTGCTTTCGCGGCCGATATGGCATTGCTGCGAACCGTCGGCGCCAAACCCGTCGTCGTACATGGCGGTGGTCCGCAAATAAGCGATATGCTTAACCGCCTCGGCATAGAAGGCGAGTTCAAGGGTGGTTTTCGCGTTACCAGTCCAGAGATTATGGATGTCGTTCGCATGGTGCTGTTTGGCCAAGTCGGACGGGGCTTGGTCAATTTGATTAATTCACACGGCCCTTATGCAGTTGGCACCTCAGGTGAGGATGCAGGCTTGTTTACGGCCTCAAAGCGCTTAGTTCCCATCGATGGCGTTCCAACTGACATCGGAATGGTGGGCAACATCGAAAGCGTAAACCCCGCTGCGGTGATGGACATTATTGAAGCTGGACGTATTCCGGTTGTATCAACGATTGCCCCTGGTGTGGACGGCAATGTGTACAACATCAACGCCGATACCGCCGCTGGTGCTCTAGCTGTTGCAATTGGGGCCGAGCGCCTTGTAATGCTGACCAATGTCGAAGGGTTGTATACAGACTGGCCGCATCGTGATTCTTTGGTGTCCAAAATTGAAGTATCCCAATTGGCCAGGATCTTGCCATCTCTAGATTCCGGAATGATTCCTAAGATGGAAGCAGCTCTCAACACAGTGAGCGGGGGAGTATCAGCTGCCCACATCATCGATGGACGCGTTCCCCACGCCGTGATTTTGGAATTATTGACCATGGGCGGAATTGGCACGATGGTACTGCCAGATAATTATGATCGCTCCCGCTATCCGCTAGGAACAGTTTTTAGGAAAGATGACGCACAATGAGTTCTCACACCCAACCACAAGCTGACCAGATTTCACAGGTCGGTGCCTTTGACGCCCCCATGACGGAGCAGTTTTCACAGGTCATGATGAACAACTACGGCGTTCCACCAATCGGAATTGTTTCCGGTGTGGGGTGCAAGGTAGTTGATGAACATGGTAAGGAATACCTCGACCTGTTGTCAGGTATCGCGGTAAACTCACTTGGCTACGCGCACCCTGCAATTGTAGAAGCTGTGACCAAACAGATTTCATTGGTAGGTCACACGTCGAATCTGTTTGCCAACCGCCCTTCTTTACAGGTAGCTACGGCTCTCAAAGCAAAGATTGGAGATGACTCGGCGCGAGTTATCTTTGGAAACTCCGGGGCGGAGGCCAATGAGGCTGCATTTAAGTTGGCACGTCTTTCCGGTCGCCGCCGGATTCTATCGGCACACCATGGTTTCCATGGTCGCACGATGGGCTCCTTGTCCATGACCGGTCAGCCCTCTAAGCGTGATATTTTCGCTCCATTGCCAGGTGGCGTCGAGTTCTACCACTACGGGGATATTGACTACCTTCGCAAGCTCGTTGAGATAAATCCGCAAGACACAGCAGCGATCATTTTGGAGCCGGTTCAAGGAGAATCAGGTGTCCTACCTGCGCCTCGTGGCTTCCTGAAGCAGGTCAGAGAGCTTTGCGATGCCCACGACATCTTAATGATTGTTGATGAAGTACAAACCGGTGTGGGTCGTACCGGAGATTTCTTCGCCTTTGAGTATGAAGAGATTGTGCCAGATATTGTCACCATGGCTAAGGGGCTAGGCGGCGGATTGCCTATCGGCGCGTGTATCGCGGTTGGTAAGGCCGCGAAGTTATTTACCCCTGGTTCTCACGGTACAACCTTTGGCGGGAATCCTGTGGTGTGTGCAGCGGCTTTGGCGGTGCTGGGCACAGTTGATGACCAGTTCTTGGCAGCAGTGCGCGATAAGGAATCCTTTGTTAAGGAAGAACTCGCCAACACCCCCGGTGTGCAGGAGGTTCGCGGCCGTGGGTTGCTTCTAGGTGTCGTTTTAGAAAAAGACATTGCCAAGGAAGTAAACAAGGAAGCACTTGCTGCAGGATTCATTTTTAACGCTCCGCGCGACAATGTTATCCGGATTGCGCCTCCGCTTATCATCAGCAAGGAAGAACTTGCTCAGGCTGTGGCTGCGTTGCAGGGGATCATCGAAAAGCTTAATGCTTAAAATGTCTTAACCCCTTGTGTGATGAGTTTTATGCCAACTGATGATTACAGTTGGCAGTTGCCCTGTAAGTGAAAGGAAAATGCTGGATATGAGTACAAAGCACCAGATTGAGACCGGTCTAGGTGGAATTCGCCACTTTTTGGCTGACGATGACATTACTGCTGCTGAGCAGAAGAAAATTTTGGAGTTAGCCTTAGAACTGAAAGCAAACCCTTTTAAGGCTAAGCCATTAGAGGGTCCTCGGGCAGTAGCTGTCCTGTTCGATAAAACCTCTACGCGGACCCGATTTTCTTTTGAGGCAGGCATTGCGCACCTGGGTGGGCATGCAATCGTGGCAGGTGCTAAGGACTCTCAGCTCGGAAAGGGCGAAACTATCGCTGATACAGGGGCGGTACTGTCGCGCTTCACCGATATGATCGTGTGGCGCACCTATGCTCACCAGAATTTGCTGGAGATGGCGCAAACGGCAACTGTTCCGATTATCAATTCACTATCTGATGACTTTCATCCATGCCAAATCCTCGCGGACCTGACTACTTGTGTAGAAGAGTGGGGTTCCGTTGAAGCACTCGCTGGAAAGAAGGCCGTGTACCTAGGCGACGGAGCCAATAACATGGCGAATTCTTATCTTGTCGGTTTTGCCTTAGCGGGAATGGACATTACTATTTGCGCACCGGCCGAATTTCTTCCCGAAGAGCGTTTTGTAGAGCGAGCTCGGCAGTGTACCCAAGTAACCGGCGCAACGGTAGAGGTAACTACTGACATTTCGGCCGTCGAAGGGGCCGACGTTGTTATCACCGATACATGGGTGTCTATGGGGCAAGAAGAAGATGGCTTGGACCGTCGCACACCATTTTTGCCATACCAGGTTACAGCTGATCTGATGTCCACGGCCGCAAAGGATGCAATTTTCCTCCATTGCTTGCCCGCTTATCGCGGTAACGAAGTAACAGCTGAGGTAATTGATGGGCCGCAGTCCCGCGTCTTTGATGAGGCAGAAAACCGACTCCATGCGCAAAAGGCTCTGATGTGTTTCTTACTGGACGAAGCCGCTGCAGCTGCTGGGAAGTAATACGGGGGATATAGCACCATGACGATGCCAACTACGCGCAACGCTCGGCAGGCCAAGATTTTGGAGATCTTGTCTAGGACGCGAGTTTTTAGCCAGATTCAATTATCTGAATTACTGCAAGAGCAGGGGATAGAAATTACCCAAGCCACCTTGTCTCGAGACCTTGATGAACTAGGAGCTCGCAAGGTAAAACGCAATGGTGGCCGAGCGTTCTACGTGGTAGGCGACGACATAGTCACTTTCGCCGATGCAGCGTCTGGTCCACGCGAGAAATTGCGGCGTATGGTGGATGAGCTTGTTGTTTCTTCTGATTATTCCGGCAATATGGCGATGTTGCGAACACCGGCGGGTGCGGCGCAGTACTTGGCTAGTTTTATTGACCGTGTGGGTTTGCCCTATGTTGTCGGTTGCATCGCTGGCGATGATACGATCTTCGTGCTCGCCCGAGAGCCCCTAACTGGGCAGCAGTTGGCGCAACGGTTGACGACGGAAGCAGAGCTCTAGCATAATGAAGCACCGCGGCCATTTTGCATAATATTTAACAACGGGTATATTTTCCGATAGTTGTAGTCGCGCTCATCAACCGGTGTTGCTGAGAGTGCAATGAACCTGACAATGTTAGAACAATAACAAAGGTAATTTTACCCCCTTATACCTCGAGGAGATTCAATTCATGAACGCACGCGTTGTGCTCGCTTATTCTGGTGGTCTAGATACATCGGTTGCAATTCCATACTTGGCCAGGATGACCGGCGGCGACGTTGTTGCTGTGTCTCTCGATCTGGGGCAAGGCGGAGAGGATATGGAATCCGTTCGCCAACGTGCCTTGGAGTGCGGAGCAGTCGAATCCATCGTAATCGATGCTAAAGACGAATTCGCTGAGGAATACTGCCTGCCAACCATTAAGGCAAACGGTATGTACATGAAGCAGTACCCGCTGGTATCTGCAATTTCTCGGCCACTCATCACCAAGCACCTCGTTAAGGCTGCCCAGGAATTCGGCGGTACGCACGTTTCACATGGCTGCACTGGTAAAGGCAACGATCAGGTGCGGTTCGAGGTTTCATTCCGTGCACTCGATCCTTCCTTGGATATCATTGCGCCAGCACGCGACTACGCATGGACCCGTGACAAGGCAATTGCCTTCGCAGAAGAGATCAATTTGCCAATCGAACAGTCTAAGAAGTCTCCGTTCTCCATTGACCAAAACGTCTGGGGCCGTGCAATCGAAACTGGATTCCTCGAGGATCTGTGGAACCCACCAACAAAAGACCTGTACGCGTACACCGAAGACCCAGCCTTGGGCAACGCACCTGATGAAGTAATCATTTCTTTCGAAAAGGGTAAGCCAGTTGCCATCGACGGTAAGCCTGTCTCAGTTTTGGAGGCTATTGAAGAGCTCAACCGCCGCGCCGGCGCCCAGGGCATTGGTCGTTTGGACATGGTCGAAGACCGCCTCGTAGGTATTAAATCCCGGGAAGTATATGAAGCCCCAGGTGCCGTAGTACTTATTAAGGCACACGAAGCGTTGGAGGATGTCACCGTTGAGCGTGAATTGGCTCGCTACAAGCGTCTCACCGATGCTCGTTGGGCTGAAGAAGTTTACGACGGACTGTGGTACTCACCACTCAAGCGCAGCCTTGATGCCTTCGTTGAGTCCACCCAGGAGACCGTTACCGGCGACATTCGCATGGTTTTGCATGCAGGTCAAGCTGTAGTCAATGGCCGCCGTTCGTCCGAATCACTCTACGACTTCTCCTTGGCAACCTACGATACTGGCGATGTTTTTGACCAGACCGCCGCTAAGGGCTTTGTTCAGCTTCACGGTTTGTCGACCCAGATTTCCAACAAGCGCGACCGTGAAGGCGGTTTTGCTACTGGCATTCCGGAATCTGAGTAAAACCAACATTTCAATCATTAAGTTATAGCTTCGGCGTAGCGTCAAGAGGGAGTACTGATTTGCAACCGCATAAGACCAATGAGGGAGCCCTATGGGGTGGCCGTTTTTCTGGCGGCCCTTCAGAAGCGATGTTCGCACTAAGTGTTTCGACGCACTTTGACTGGGTGCTTGCTCCTTATGATGTGCTTGCTTCTAAGGCGCACGCCAAGGTTCTGCACGCAGCGCAGTTGCTGAGCGATGCAGACCTCGACACCATGCTCCGCGGATTGGACGAGTTAGGGGAGAAGGTTGCAATAGGTGAGTTTCAGCCTTTGCCTAGCGATGAAGACGTCCATGGTGCTATGGAGCGTGGACTCATTGACATTGTGGGGCCCGAGGTAGGCGGGCGTTTGCGCGCGGGTCGTTCACGCAATGACCAAGTTGCTACGCTGTTCCGGATGTGGGTTCGCGACGCTATTCGAGATATCGCGGTCCAGGTTTCAGACTTGATTGTTGCTATCTCTGCGCAAGCAGAAAAGCACCCTGACGCAATTATGCCGGGTAAGACTCACTCTCAAGCCGCTCAGCCAATTTTGCTTGCCCACTCTTTGTTGGCGCACGCACAGCCCCTGCTGCGCGACTTGGACAGGCTGCGCGATCTGGATAAGCGTTTGGCCATCTCGCCATATGGTTCTGGTGCGCTTGCTGGTTCTTCTCTCAAGCTTAACCCCGAGGCTATTGCCCAAGAGCTCGGTTTCGCAGCTGCTGCAGAGAACTCTCTTGATGCGACCGCTTCACGCGATTTCGCCGCTGAGACTGCGTATGTTCTTGCCCAAATTTCCATTGATATGTCTCGGTTTGCTGAGGAAATCATTTACTGGTGTACCCCAGAGTATGGCTACATCACCCTCGATGATGCTTGGTCAACCGGCTCATCGATCATGCCGCAGAAGAAGAACCCCGATGTTGCCGAGCTGACTCGAGGTAAGACCGGGCGCCTGATCGGAAACCTATCTGGTCTGTTGGCAACCTTGAAAGCTCAGCCCCTTGCCTACAATCGTGACTTGCAGGAGGACAAGGAGCCGATCGTCGACTCAGTAGCGCAACTCAATTTGCTGCTGCCAGCGATGACCGGTCTGGTATCAACCTTGACATTCGATACTGATCGTATGCGGGAATTGGCCCCACAAGGTTTTACCTTGGCTACCGATCTTGCTGAATGGATGGTTCGCGAAGGTGTTCCATTCCGTGAAGCACATGAAGCATCCGGTGAGTGCGTGCGCATTGCGGAGGCTCGGGGCGTAGATCTTATTGATCTCACTGACGAAGAACTGGCACAGGTTGATCAACGACTCACACCTGCAGTCCGAGAAGTTCTAACCATTGACGGCGCAGTTGCATCACGGTCTACCAAGGGAGGCACCGCGGCGATCCGAGTCTCTGAGCAGCGCGCGGAAGTCAACCGCCTTAATGGAGAGTTCCGTACTTGGGCACAGACCTCTGTTCGCGGCTAAGGGGGTTTCTTCCCCGCGCATCTAGTTGGGGATCCAACAATGTGCACAGGTACGATAAAAGCATGAGTTTGGATCCCATGCTTTTAGAGATTCTCGTGTGTCCGCAAGACAAAGGCGAGTTGCGATATGTAGAAGCCGAGAATGTACTAGTCAACGACCGACTAGGTATTGCCTATCCCATTGAGGACGGCATCCCAGTGATGCTCAAGGACTCGGCTGTGGTATGGCGGGCCGTTGGCACCTCGGGTGCATCGGCAAGCGAATCCGACAACAACGCTGCGACTGAGTGATCGGCCCTATTTGCAGGTTGCGTTTTTCTCAAGGTAAGGAATTTTTACTGTGAACATTATTGATGAGTTGTCCTGGCGTGGATTGATCAACCAATCCACTGATTTGGATGCGCTGCGCGAGGAATGCGAAACCCCAATCACCCTTTATTGCGGCTTCGATCCCACGGGGGATTCTTTGCATGCAGGTCACCTAGTCCCGATGATCATGCTGCGCCGCTTCCAGCTTGCTGGACATCGACCTTTGGCTCTTGCCGGTGGTGCCACTGGATTTATTGGTGACCCTCGCGACGTAGGCGAGCGAACTATGCTGTCACAAGACACGATTGAGCACAACCTAGAATCAATCAAGTCCCAGCTGCGTCACTTCATCGATTTCGAGGGTGACAATGCCGCAACATTGGTAAATAACGCGGACTGGACTATGAAGATGTCCGTCATTGATTTTCTCCGTGATATTGGTAAAAATTTCTCTCTAAATACAATGCTGGATCGCGATACAGTGAAGCGCCGCTTGGAATCTGACGGTATCTCGTACACCGAGTTTTCCTACATGCTTTTGCAAGCGAATGACTTTGTGCAGCTCAATCGGGATTTTGACTGTGTTTTGCAAATTGGCGGCGGCGATCAGTGGGGCAACATTGTCTCCGGAGTCGACCTCAATCGACGAGTCAACGGTACAAAAGTTCATGCCCTAACTGTTCCTTTGGTAACTGATGCTTCCGGACAGAAGTTCGGGAAGTCTACCGGTGGAGGAAAGCTCTGGCTGGATCCGAACAAGACAAGCGCATACTCCTGGTACCAGTACTTCCTGAATGCTGGCGATACCGTCGTTATCAATTACCTCAAGTGGTTTACCTTCCTCACGCGCGAAGAAATCGCTGAGTATGAAACGGCGGTCGCAGCTGAACCGCATAAGCGTGCCGCCCAGCGTCGGTTAGCGCAGGAAATGACCGACTTGGTGCACGGAAAAGAGGCCACTAAAGCCGTAGAGCTTGCGGCACAGGCTTTATTCGGTCGCGCGGACTTGGCAGAGCTTGATGAGGATACGTTGGCAGGGGCTCTCGCTGAAACCAACGTCGCTGTTGTTGGCGCATCCGAACCAAACACAATTGTCGATTTGTTGGTTGCATCTGGGCTTGCTGAATCTAAGGGTGCAGCGCGACGAACTGTCAAAGAAGGCGGAGCGTACGTTAACAACCAGCGTATTGAAAGCGAAGAATGGGTTCCAGACGCCGCGGATTATCTTCACGGAACTTGGCTTGTGATGCGCCGGGGAAAGAAAAACTTCGCAGGAATCAAGAACAAGTAGATAGCTTCAGATTGCGAAAGTTAGTGATAACTTCGCTCATAATCCCCAGGGTAAAAACATTGTTTAGCCTGGGGATTTGTTATGTCTGGTATCGATGTGTAAGTTTAATCAAGTCGCCGCGAGGTTGCCGGGAGGTAAACGGGCGGGGACGGATTGTTAAAACTTCACTTCTTGGATTTGACTTTGTCGGTTTGGTTGTGTAGGTTGATACGAGCCGCTTTATCTGGTTGGGGCTTTTGG